>JBGPHY010000279.1:0-7363 GCA_041484625.1 Terriglobia bacterium
AGCAAAATTGCCAACGTTGACAGCGTACCGGTTCCCCCATGGATCGGCCGGAAGGTTATTCTGGTAAGGGCCTCTCCAGGAAATTTCGCCCACTATGGGGTAGGCATTAGCAACCGCGTTTTTGGGTTGATTGCTAATGAGATGATAGGCCAGGAGGTCGGCATTAGCCGCAGCTGGGGCAAGCCCCCAGTTAGCAGCAGCCCCGGCGGCGGTAGGGGTATTTCCATCGCCGACCACAAGTATCAAGTTAAAAGCTGCAGGGGCACTCTTGGTGGGCCAAATTCCAACATCCTTGAAGAAACTGGCAGAGGCCGCTCCGATCACCAGGGCGTCATTTTGTGCCCTGGCTCTCTTTGAATCGCCAATATGCTTGACCACGCTAGGGGTGATAATGCCGGCCAGCAAAGCCACCACGGCAATCGCGACGATCACCTCGATCAATGTAAATCCCTTTGCATTAGACTTGTTCATGCTTGCGTCTCCTTAGTATGAGTAAGTATCCCCACCGGGGAGGAATTCACCACACACAGAAATCCCACAGCAACGATATCGGTCTTTTGTTTGAAAACCTTAAGAAAACAGGCCTTTTGCGAGAAATCCAATGGAGCAGAGGTGACCTGAACCCACCCCTGCAAGAAATTTTGTGTGAGGTCGCAAAGACTATGTCCTGCACCTAAATCAAATCTTGCCAGAAGATGAGGACTTCTGTGGAGATGCGGTTGTAGTGTGGAAGACGCCTTCCGGGCGGCGATGGCCATGTGTTGAAGGTCGCTGCCCAAAGTTTGGCTCCCACATTTTCATTAGCGGTGGCGAGCCTAAGAATTGGCACATGAACAACTTTCCTGCAATTGCCCTGGAGTCCGAATTGAACGGACAAGACCGTTGGCAGGGGAGCGGTACTTACTTGGCCTGGAGAAGCACGACTTCAGGCCAGGCGCTGGCCATCTTTGGGTCTCCTGCCTTATTTGTTCTGTCCTTAATGCGGAAAAGGAGAGAAAAAGGTGTAATCGACCGTGCCTTTTTTTTGGCCGTTATCTCCAAACTCCAATAGGTGCTATACTCGCTGCCGGGTTCCTAGGCCAACTCCGACCAGGAAGGGTTCTATGGTGTCTTCTTTCCATGAAGTCACCCGGCTGTTGGAGGCTTGGAACAGTGGCGATCGCCAGGCTCTCGACCATGTGATTCCATTCGTCTACGAAGAACTGCGACGCCAGGCCCATCGCTATATCCTGCACGAAAATCCTGCCCATCTTCTGCAAACCACCGCCCTGGTTCACGAAACATACGTCCGGTTGGCCGGCGCCAGGGCAGCGGGCTGGGGAAACCGCGCTCATTTCTTTGCCATTTGCGCCGGCTTGATGCGGCAAATCCTGGTGGATTTTGCCCCTCAGCCCGAAGTGAAAAGCGGGGTGGCCGGACCCTTACTGTGCCGCTGATGGAAGATGTGGTAGGCATCGAGGAACCCGGTCTGGACGTGCTGGCGGTGGATGAGGCACTCCACGAGTTTGCGGTCCTTGACCCCCGCAAAGCGAAAATGATCGAATTGCGTTTTTTCGGCGGCATGAGCGTAGAAGAAACGGCGCTGGCTCTTGAGGTTTCCCGGGAAACTGTCCTTCGGGACTGGCGCTTGGCCAAAGCCTGGTTGCTCAAACGACTCACCGGATAGGCAACCCACCGAGAACCGGTCGCGAACGACCTGATGTTACTGCAGGACTTTTGGTAGGTGTCAGGTGTCAGGTGTGAGGTGCCAGGGGATTAAGGAGAGTACAGAAAGGATCTGGAAGGACAAAAGGAACCAGCATTCATGCCCCCTTTGAAGGGAGAATCGTGCGACTGTGAATCATAACCCATGACCATGGATCGCAAGCGTTGGAAGGAAATCGAAGTGATTTACCAGGCCGCAGTGGACAAGGCGGAAGACCAGCGACGGGTCTACCTGGACCAGGCTTGTGCTGACGATGCCGACCTGCGCTCTGAGGTTGAAGCCCTGCTTGCCTTTCATGAGAGCCAGGGGGCCGGCCTGGAAGTCCCTGCCCTGGAGCAGGTGCAGGTGGTACAAGCATACAGGAAGGCCGCCTCCGGCCGCCTGGCAGGGCAGCGCTTGGGGTCTTACGAGGTGGTCACTCTTCTAGGCAAGGGCGGAATGGGAGAAGTCTACCTGGCCCGGGATCCCCGTATGGACCGTCAGGTGGCCCTCAAGGTCCTGCCTGTGGAGGTTACCGAAGACCCCGAACGACTGAAACGTTTCGTGCGGGAGGCCAAAGCCGCCTCAGCCCTGAATCATCCCAACATCGCCACCATCCATGAGTTGGGCGAGTCTGAAGGTATCCACTACATTGTCATGGAGTATGTGAAGGGCGAGACGCTCAGTGAGCGGATTGCCGTAGGGGCGGACCCCCGTGTCCGCCCCCGTGTGGGCGCGCACAGGGACGCGCCCTTACAAATCGAAACCATTCTCGACATAGGCATCCAGGTGGCCGACGCGCTGGAGGAAGCGCATCGCCAGGAGATTATGCACCGGGACATCAAACCAGCCAATATCATGCTGACGCCGCGGGGACAGGTGAAAAGCGAAGATTGACTTCCCCTACCAAAGGAATCAGCCGAGGATTTGTGCTCAGCGGAGACGTGAATCCCACTTTCTCCCCCGACGGGCGGCGGCTGGCTTTCTCTCGTGGTTTCACCGGAGCGCAAGTATCGGAAATCTTTGTGCTTCGAGTCTCTGCCAAACTTGAACCAGAAGGTGAACCAAAACAACTTACTTTTGGTGATCGAAGTGCCCGTTCTCCTGCCTGGATGCCGGATGGGAAGGAACTCGTTTTCGTTTTTGGCAGTAAGGTGCTCCACTGTGGCCTTTGGAGGATATCGGTCTCCGGTTCGGACAAGCCGAGACCCCTCCCCTTCTCTGGCGAAGGCTCGGCCCTCAGTCCTTCGGTATCTCTCGAAAACCACCGTCTGATCTACAGCGCTCTGTCTGTGGATTTCAATATCTGGCGTTTCCATATCCCAAGGAGCACCGAGAAACCAGCCTCGCCGTCAAGATTCATCCCCTCGACCCTAACGCAGGAATTACCCCAATATTCTCCTGACGGCAAGGAGGTAGTCTATCTTTCGTACGCATCAGGCAGTGGCGAAATCTGGATTTCGAACAGCGATGGATCGAATCCTCTGCAGCTAACTCATTTTGGCGGTCCCATGCCGGAATATCCTCGCTGGTTCCCGGATGGAAAACGGATTGTCTTCTCCATGGCTTCACGGGATCAGACTGAAATCTTCTAGATTCCTACTCAAGGTGGACAAGCGAAGCAACTGACCCACACTCCATTCAATAAAAGCAACCCAAGCTATTCGCGGGACGGCAAATGGGTCTACTTTCGCTGGGACCGCGGTGGCGATGCCCAAATTTGGAAGATGCCGGTTGAAGGGGGGGAGGCTGTGCAGGTGACCAGGACGGATGGCTTCCTCCCTCTGGAATCGATGGACAGCAGGACCTTGTTCTACTTGAAAGGCAATGATGAGCCCAGCTCAATTTGGATGGTTTCCGTGGGAGGAGGTGAGGAGACAAAGATCCTTGATGACGTCCTGTGTACGAATTTCGATGTGAAGGGGCACGGCATTTACTACACGTCAGGGACAGATTCCGAAAAGGCAAGATTCCTCTATTACGACTTGGCCAGTAGGAAAAAAAGACTCCTCGCCCCTATCCAAGGTAACGTTGTGTGGGGATTTACGGTATCTGCCGACGAGGGTTGGATCTTACTTACTCAAGGTGATTGGACAGGCAGCAACCTGATGCTGGTGGAGAACTTCAGGTAAGTTACAGGTGACGATTCCCCCTTCAAAGGGGGAATTGCGAGAGACAATCCCTGCCGCCTTTGGTGGCTTCCCCCTTTTCTAAGGGGGAATCTTGGGGACAACTCCCTCACCGTCTTCAAAGGGGGAATGGCGGGAGAAGGAATCATCCTCTGCAATCAGGGTCCGCATTTCGCATTCTCCAGAGGAAGTCCGGCTTTTTTGACCATGGTGATTTGATTCCCTGCAGTGTTAAAGGTGACTTCGTCCATGAAGGACTGGATCAACAGAATCCCCCGTCCACTGGCCTTCTCCAGGTTAGCGGGGTCGGTCGGATCCGGCAATGCGGAGGCATCAAAGCCCTGGCCCTCATCTCGCACCACGTAGACTGCCTGCCGGCGATCCATCCTGGCAGTGACGTGAATGCGCCGGTCCTTGTAAGGGGCCTCGTGGCGGCGTGCTTCGGCCAAAGCATAGTAGGCATGATGGTCGCTGTTGCGCAGGTCGGAACTAACTTCCAGGTTTCCATGAAACAGGGCGTTCAAAAGGGCCTCACCCAGGGCGATACCGACCTGGACACATTCGGCTGAATCGCAAAGCTTCATGCGCACCAGCCCTTCCTGGAGACAGCCGACGAGGATCGGTACCAAGCTCTGGTCATTTTCCAAGTCGAAACTGGATTCACTTTCCATCATATATCCCACCAGGCTCTGATAGCGGCGCTCTTTTCTGGCCAGCGTCAGAACAGTCTCCAGTGTTGGCTTGAGATCCCTTTCCACATGCTCTCTTGAGACAAAACCGGATGCCCCCTGGCGCAGTGCCTTGACCAGCAATTCCTCCGCTCCCGGTTGAGTGAGAAGAACCACTGGGACGAAAGGGGAGCGATTTCGAATTCCCCCCAAGAATTCTAAAGGAGAAGAACCAGTTGCCGGCAAGTCGACCAGGATGATTTCCGGGGTTTGCTTTTCCAGGTAGTCCAGTGCCTCCGTACAGCCGGGCATGTAAACAGCCGAAATGGATCCGGATCCGTTCAGCAAACCGATCACGGCGCTGCGGGCTTCAGAGGAATGGTCCACGACCAGGACGGTTATCATGGGGCTGACCGTCTTCTTAGGCGAATTGGACAACAATATGCCGTTCTCTCCACCAAGCCCTCCAGCCTGCTTTCAGTCGGATACTCCAGTCTCTTTATCGTTCAAATCCCTGATTTCCTTACAATTTCCAGCCGTAAGACCCAGAGACAAGGCCAGGCCGAGCCGTCAGTCCCTGGCGAGGTTCTTGCCGGCTTGAGAGATCAGCTCCGGTTGAACACTGAGGAACTTCCAGAAGAGATTCTTGACAACGGGATGTTAACCTCCAGGCGGAGGGCTTGTTTCCGAAGACAATCATGAATGGAATGGGAAAACGCTGAGGCCTCAATGGGTCGAATAGTCTTTGATTTGATAGGAGGGGTCCACCTACCAGGCAGGCTGGTCTTCCCAGGTGTACAGGATCTGAGATTCCTGGTCAAAAGTGATTACCTGCCTTTGGGCGTAAAGACCCCAAAGCAGAATGAGGTCCGTCTTGTCTTTCAGAAAATGGGGGTCAATCCAATTGGGTTCGGCTGGCAAAGGCAGGGTTTGGACAACCAGGACGTGAAGGTTTCCAGCCATGAGATCCATTGGGATCTCCTCTTGCAGTTCGGGACACCCACTGCGAACAACTTCCCTAATCGTCTTATCATCCAGGTCAGGGGGATTTTTCATTCGATCTATCACAATTTCCCTGGTCTCGTTACTCATTGATATTTGTTTGCTCATAATCTCCCCGGTCAGTTCTGCCTAGTCTCGTGACTTCCTCATCCTGTTAGGGCAATTGCTGGTCCAATCCGGTGACCCTTGATTTGATTCAGTTTATAGCTCATTCGTTTCAAGTTCGGTCAGAATTCATACAAAAGTTCGTTTTTCCAGTCAAAATGTCACTTGCCCTGCCTCGGGGATTTCAGCTTACAAATTATGTGATGCGAGAGAACTCAAAAAGTTTGCCATAAGCCAGATTGGCGCGCCACCGCCAATGAAGATGGCATTGACAGCCCCGGCGAGCGCATCCTGCAAATCTTGGGTCCTTGGCGGATTCAAAAGCCCACGCTTCCCGCAGACTACGCAGTCGGCGTGGCTACCGAGACTGAATTTTCAAACATGTCGGTGAGCCGGCACTGAACTGACAATCCATCAGGCAATTGAGAGGCGATGGCTCACAATCTCCAGGACGCCTCGCAAAAAAGCCCCTTCAGTTTCTTCTTCAGAGAGAAGACGATATGGAAGATGAAGCGGGCTGAGGCCCAAGGACCAGGCAGTGTGCAGGTGAGGGAGCCCACTGACCACGATTAGGCGAGGCCGGGTTTTCACGAGGAGCAGTTCAAGACAGCGGAAGTCCTCGCCGAGGAGGGTGCCAAGGACGAAGGATGCGAGCTGATGCTTGGAATAGTTCGAATTCAAATGGAGAATCCTCACCAAGTACAAGGCCCGGTTCAACCCGAGCTCTCTGGAAGCAGTCCAGCCACTTCTCAACGCGGTCTCATCGAGATCATATTGAAAGCCCGAGGGCAGGGAGTCTTTCAGGATCGTCTCGTTTTGAATCGCCGAATGCAACTCGCCCCCCAGTGTGCTCAGCCCGCCACAGATCCGGTTGATTGAATCCACCGGGATGAACTTCGTGTGAGATCCAAGGTGGATGTAAAGCAAGGGACCTTGCTCTTTGTGTTCCGCTAAATAGCCAAAGACCTCGGTCTCCTCCCCTCGGATAATATCCACCTCATTAGCGCTCTGGAAGGAAACCTCTTTCGGCCCCGAGCGGACGCCCGGGATGAGGTAAATCGGCAGATCCTCCAATGTTGGAAGGTGGTGCATTTCCATCTTATGTGAAAGGCCTTCTACACCAACTGGTGAAGCCGCGTGTTTCACCTCCCATAGTCCCAGGTTTGAAGTGATCATCCCGGCGGCCACCACCAGTTGGGGATCCTGGTTTGAGGAAGAGGAAGCACGGATCTCCCGGATAGCCTGGCTGATTCCCTGAGACAGAGCTTGATTGTTTCGGTCAATCGCGGTGTTGCGGACTCCCACGGCGATCCTTACACGTTTCAGAACTTGCCGATTGTGCATGAGCCAGATTCTGCTATGAGTTGTCCCTGAATCAATTGCCAGGAAATACATGGCTAATCTCCTTCCTCCTTTCAGGACGTCTTCCGCGCTTCATGTCCACCACTTTCGATCACACTCCTCGAAATCTGACAAATGGTGAAGATTCTGCTATTTTCATCACTAACCAGCGGACTGCACGGCAAGTTCAACACAGATTCAGGGCAATCGAACCCATTCGGAGGTAATGAAGTGAGCAATTTAAACCAGACCCCTCAAATTTCAAATAGAAATCTGCAGGAAATACTGGACAGTGGAGACTCAGGGATCTATGGATTGCAGACTCGCGCAATGGGACCCGAAGGGCAAGTACCTATTACCGAAAACATGCTTCGCACAGAACCGAGTGGGAACCTATTTGCCTGGAGTCAGAATGCCGGAATGGGTTGGAATCC
>JBGPHY010000280.1:0-7361 GCA_041484625.1 Terriglobia bacterium
ATCAGATCCATCAAAAGAATTAAAATCATTATGGAGCTGTAAGAAATCACCTTATATGCCCTTCTTCTTGGTATAATTTCTCTCTTCTTGCCCACAAAATATGCCACAACAAATAAGAAAAAAGGCAAGATGCCACCAGAGCCAGCAGGGTCATGGCCAATAATCGGTCACTTGCATCCTATTGTAGGGCAAACCACTACTACATAGATGATTTTGGGACATGGATGATAAGTACGGACTGATCTTCTCTGTCTGCCTTGGAATTCGTTAAGTGCTGGTTGTGAGCAACTAGGAAGTTGTGAAAGAATGTTTAACTACCAACAACAAGGTTTTTCCTCCACGTCTGAGCGATTCCACCACATCGACTTTGAAGGGGCGGCCTAAAGCGGTCTCAAAAATGGTCTGGTGGGTAGTCCGTGTGCACTCGCAATGGACGTCTCTGGGTTTGGCGGGACGGTACCGGGCTGCGGGGCAATAGCAGCCGTTCGATACGGCCCCATAGCGGATGTGGACTTGATCGCCCTCCTTCCAAACTTCAAAGTTTTTCTTATAAGCCTCCAACAACTTCTCCAAATTGTCCTTCCCCTGGATGGCGATGTCCTGCTTGAATTGGAAGCGGCGAAAACAACCTCGGCCGCAACCCTCCATCAGCCTCACCTTGGTCTTCTCATCCAATTCAGCATCCATAGTATCCAGCAAATCGGAGAGCCAGTTCTCAATGAACTCCTTGTCTCTCTGCACCGGGGATGCGGAATCGGTTGGGTCCGGCGTTGCACTAGCGGATGTTTCTCTTTGATCGATTGCCCATAACGCGCAACAACTTACACCTGACCTAAAGGACTTTTTTAAGAATTCCTTGCGATCCATAGAACACCCTCGCTGCTATGGGGACTATTGTTTAACGAAGTTGGACCAACTGGGCGCAGTATTTTTGCCCACGGTGGTAATCTGTTTCTGCCGTGTGCCGTTGGCCAGCATGACATAGATCTGCTTCTTGCCGGTGCGGTCCGACTCGAAGGCAATGTGGCGCCTGTCCGGAGACCAGACCGGATGCTCGTTGCGGCCGCCTTCACGGGTCAGTTGGATGTATTTTCCCGTGGCCACATCCATCAGGTACACGTCAAAGTTTCCATCCAGGGCGCGTCGCCAGGAAAAAGCGATGAGATCACCGTTGGGGCTCCAGGATGGACCGACAGCTTCACCGCCTTCGCTGATGATCCGGTGAATATTGGCGCCTTCGTCGTCCGTGGTATAGATTTGGGGAGAGCCGCTGCGATCGGAGACAAATGCAATTTCCCGGCCTGTCTTGGGATTCCAGCAGGGGGAAATGTCGACCCCGCGGCTGGTGGTGAGCCGTTTCAGGTTCCGGCCGCGAATGTCAGAAACGTAGACCTCAGGATCCCCGCTCTGGCTGGAGGTGAATGCCAACCGCTCACCGTCGGGCGCCCAGGCTGGAGTGGTGGTCAGGCTGCCGAAGACCGGAAAACTCAACAGGCGATTGTCGTCGACTGACTGGATGTACAGCGCCGGGTTTCCGCGGCGATAACTCGTATAGGCAACCTTGGAGTTATCGCTCGACCAGCGAGGTGTCAGGCTGATGGACCGATGATTGGTAATGGCGTGCTGACCATATCCGTCATAGTCCATGACCCCGATCTCTTTGTTGCCGGTGCGGTCTGAGACAAAGGCAATCTTGGTAGAAGCGATACCCGGGATTCCCCCGCCGATTTTCACCACGATCTCGTCGGCGAAGCGATGAGCTGCAGAGCGCACTCCCGCATCGTCCAGCCCTACTCGGTACCTCAAGCCAACGATCGCCTCCCGCGTACCCAGGTCGAGAAGGCGACACTCCGAGACAAACTGACCATTCTCAATATAGGCGGCGCCGTAAGCCAGATCGGTCGCCCGAACGTCATTCGTCATCCATTGGTCATTTACCACTTCGCTGGGTTGCGATGGCAGACGGAGCGGATAGAAACTTTTGGGCACCAGGTCAAAGACTCCGGCCATGTCCAAATCATTCCAAAGGACCTCATTAAACAGCTTGGTGAGCTGGACTGTCTGGGCATCGCTGCCGCGCATCTGAAAATCGGCCACGGCGAGGCGGGCCAGACGACCCTCTTGTGTTCCCGTTCGAACCTGGGGTTCCTGGGAGTGAAGAGGGCTGACTGGGGCTATACAAAAGAGCCCGAAGCAGGTCAGCCAAGGAAAGAGCCAGATACTCCTGATGACTTTTGTCCGATCATGCTTAGGTTTCATGCTGGAAGGAATCACCTCTAACGTGAGTATTCGAACCAAAATTCTACGACCAAACGGGTTTCGCCGCCGGGCAACGGGGGGAAGCGAGACGCCCGCACTGCCCGCTCGCCGGAGCGGTCCAGGGAAGGGATCCCACTGGTCTGCTTGATCTGAATATCATTGGCGACTGTCCCGTCCCTCTGGATGGTAAACTGGATATAGACCCGAGGGGCGGTGCGAATATTCGGATCAACCAGGTTCCTTTGCCAGTTGGCGCTGACGATATCGCGGATCTGGCGGACATACCAGCCGAACTTCTCCCCAAAGACTCCATCGCCAAAGCCAAATCCCCCGGTCCCTGTCCCGGTAGAAAACTGACCATAGGAAAAACTGGGCGCCCCACCCTCTCCAAAGGGCACTACGTTGGGAGGAACTTCATTGCGTGCAACTTCCACCGGGCGACGAGAGGGTTTTCGTGTGTCGATCTCCTTTTTCTTCTTTTTCTCTTCAATCTGAAACGCATCCGGTTCCGGTGGCTCTACCGTTCGTTCTTTGACTTCTTCCGTTTTTCCCAGACCCTTGGAGTCAGTGGCCACCTGGCTTTCGGTGGTCAACTCCGGGCGCGGCAAGTTCAACCCGCTGACTGACCTTACAATTCCCACCGAAATGGCGCCACCACCCGCCCCCGGATCACCCCAGAGAGTGGGCTTTGTCTGAAGTACCTGAGGAAGCAGGAAAAACGAAGAAATAAAGAGCAGGTGAGTCAGAACCGAATAGACCAGCGATCGACCCAACTTCTCCTTCTGGACATCGAAGATAGTGATTCGATGGATAGACATAATCCCATTTTTCGGTCTTCACCCACCGATGCCGACTACTTCTTTGGTCCCCGCAACGGCTGTGTGACGACGCTGATGTTTTCCACACCCGCCAGCCTGGCTGTGTCCATGACGCGGGCAATGGTACCGAAGGGGACTTCCTCGTCTGCTCTCAGGTAAATTCTTGCCTGGGACGGATCTTTGAACTTCTCTTTGAGCCGGTTGCCCAAGTCATTAATGTTCACTGGGTCAGATTGCAGGTAGAGGCGCTGTTCCCGATCGATCTGGATGAGAAAGCGCTGTTGAGTCAGTTCTCTTACCTGTTTGGTCTTGGGGACGTTGATCTCGATACCCGACTGGATGACCGGGGCCGTCAACATGAAGATGATGAGCAGAACCAACACCACGTCAACCAGGGGGATGATGTTGATTTCCGCAAGTGAAGTCTCGGTCCGACCTTGGTGGTTTGTGAAAGCCATAAGCACAAAAAGGAGAAAGGCAAAAGGGAACTCGGTTCAAATCAGCAGCCACCCTTCATCTTGACCTTGTTGCCTCAAGAGAAGGTTCGTTCCATTAAATTCAGAAACTCGAGGGAGAAATCGTCCATCGCCGCACCGAACTCTTTAACCTGGTGGACGAAATAGTTGTACGAAATGACGGCGGGGATGGCGGCAAATAACCCGGCAGCCGTGGCAATCAGGGACTCCGCGATACCGGGAGCGACGGCCCGAATAGTGGTTGTCCCTTCCGCACCTAGCCCGGTGAAGGCGGATATGATCCCCAGTACAGTCCCGAACAAGCCGATAAAGGGTGTCACCGAAGCCGTGGTGGCCAGCCAGCTCAAATGGCGCTCCAACTTAGTCAACTCCACGGATGCGCCTCGGGACAGAGAGCGCTGAATCGCGTTGACCGTCTTCAAGCTCGCCGCCGGGGCTCCAGGGCTAGCCGGACTCTTCGGATTCCCCATCAGCTGGCTTTCCAGTTCTTCAAAACCCGCCAGAAAGACTTCCACCAGGGGGTTGTTCCGTAAGGATTCGCAGGCAGTGCTGATTTCCGAGAACCGTTTGCTCTTGCGGAAAATCCGGATGAATGTTTCTGATTCCTTTCGGGCTTTCTTAAAGACGGCATACTTCCGGTAAATGACTGCCCAGGAGAAGACCGAGAACAGGAGCAGGATAATCAAAACCGCCTTCGATAAGGGACTCGATGCCAGGACCAACTTTAGGAGATCAGTCTCTGAGGTTTGAGCAAGAAGGAACAGGAACGCGGGATAGTTCAGATTCAATAAAGACCTCCAGGTGCCAGGACCCGAAGGTCCTCAAGGCAAAATCCACTATGGACTGCAAGGTATCACAGATACCGGCGGAGCGTCAACCGGCGGACTTCAATGATTCTCCGGAAATGCCCACGGAGTCAAGGCTTTGAGGCGAAGTCGAGGGGTGTCCAGGCAGTGGTTTTTGTGCTACACTTCCTCCACTTCGAATGAAGAAGGCCGACGGCCTATGGACGAATCCCCATGCTCAAATTCCTGGAAGTGAACGAATTTGCCTTGATTGAGCACCTCGAAATGGAGTTGCAGAGGGGGTTGAACTTGTTGACAGGAGAGACCGGCTCTGGGAAATCCATCATTGTGGATGCCTTGGGACTACTGCTCGGAGAAAAAGGTTACGGGGAGATGATTCGGACGGGCGCTCAGAAGGCCAGCGTCCTGGGTCTCTTCGAGGTTGAGGCCGACCCGCGAGTCCGCCGCAGGTTCGAAGAGAGCGGGCTGGATTTTCAGGCTGAGGAACTGATTGTCAAGCGGGAGCTTTCCGTCGTCGGGAAGAGCCGGGCCTTTGTGAACAACCAACTGGTCCTGGCGGGGTTCCTAAGGGAAATTGGATTCTTCCTGGTTGACATTCACGGACAGAGCGGAGAGCAAGCATTCTCCCAGGAAGGAGTGCAGTTGCAGTTCCTGGACTCTTTCGCAACTGCTGAGTCACTGCTGGCGGAAGTCCGCGGTCTGTACGTCCGTTACCAGGAGATTGTCCAGCAAATGAATGTCTTGCGTGGCAATGAGCAACAGCGGTTGCGCCAGATCGATTTGCTGGCATTCCAGATCCAGGAGATCGAGAAAGCGCAGTTGAAATGCGAAGATGAGGATCAGAAACTCGCACTGGAACGGGGGCTCCTGGCAAACGCCGACAAGCTTTTTCAGCTTTCAAATGCCGCCTACTCGGAGTTATATGATGCCGAGCACTCTGCGAGTGTGTCCATCAAGCACGCCTGCCGTATTCTCGATGAACTCAGCCGCGTTGACCCCCGCTGCCAAAATCTGGCCGAACAACTGCAGTCCGTGCGAATTACCGCCGATGACGTCGCACTCAGCCTAAGGGAGTATGCATCCACGATCGAAGCTAATCCTCAACGCTTGGAATGGGTTCACAACCGCATTGCCGAAATCGAGAGGCTGAAGCGGAAATATGGGAACTCGGTCCGCGAGGTCTTGGAGTTTCTCGGCCGTTCCAGGAGGGACTTGGAGACCCTTCAGAAGGCCGACACCGCCCTCGCCGAGCTGGAGGCGGCACGGGCTGGGTTGAAACAGGACTTTTGGGACAGGGCTGAGAAACTCCGGGGTGCCAGGATGGCAGCTGCTCGAGTGCTGGAAAGAAACATTGAAAAAGAATTGGCCCAGCTGGCGATGGCGAAAACGCGATTTCGCATTTCCTTCTCAGGGTTTGATCCTGCTGGGTCGAAAGAGGAAAGCCCCGAAGTGTTGGGCGGGGGGCCGGACGGAATTGATCGTATCGAGTTTCTGATCAGTCCCAATCCTGGTGAGGATCTCAGGCCCCTGGTCAAAGTTGCCTCGGGTGGCGAAATGTCCAGGATTATGTTAGCCTTGAAAACAGTCAGCTCGATTGATGGCCAGGACAAGACGCTGGTGTTTGACGAAGTCGATTCCGGGATTGGCGGTCAGACGGCCGATGTGCTCGGACAGAAGCTGAAACGGCTCTCCCGGCGAAATCAAGTGCTGTGTGTGACCCATTTGCCTCAAATTGCCTCCTATGCTGACCGGCATTACTACATCGAAAAGCACCTGGAAAAGGGTCGGACTCTTACTCACGTAAAATTCCTGGAAGGCCGCGACCGCATCCAGGAAATTGCCCGCATGATCAGCGGAGACCGGATTACGGAAAATGTCTTGAAGCACGCCGCCGAGTTGCTGCAAACCTGTGGCGGAATCCGGAAATGAAAGATGGAGATTGAGGAGACAGATGGAGCGGACTGAATTCTGTTTCCACTATTTTGTGAGGAGTGAAGAGAATCAATCACTCCAGGCATCACGGATGAATAGGAAAAAATTCTACATAGAGACCTTCGGCTGCCAGATGAACCATCATGATTCTGAGAAGGTGTCTGGCACGCTGGTCAATCTGGGGTACCATCCAGCCGAAGATCCTTCCGATGCGGATCTCCTGCTGCTGAATACCTGCAACATTCGGGAAAAGGCCAACCAGAAAGTTTTCTCACGGCTCGGATCTGTCCGGAAGACATACGGCACAAAACCGGATGCCAAGGTGGGTTTGTTAGGCTGCATGGCTCAGATGGAAGGAATGAAGATCTTTGACAAGGCGCCCAACGTGAATCTGGTGGTGGGCTCCAGCAGCTACTCCTTCCTCCCCGACCTGGTCAAGAAGTTAGAAAGCGGTACTGCTCGGGTCATCGATGTCAGCCAGGACACGGACCGTCTATTCGAGGTGTACACGCCGTCCCGGGAAAATACCTACAAGGCCTACCTGACCATCATGGAAGGCTGTAACCGGTTCTGTTCCTTTTGTGTTGTGCCTTACACCCGTGGGCCCGAACGCAGCCGCTCGGGGGTGTCGGTGTTGGAGGAGGTTCGCAGGCTTGTGGCGGAGGGCTTTCGAGAAATCATGCTGTTGGGGCAGACGGTCAATTCCTGGAAGGATCCTGCCGGGGAGATTTCCTCCTTTGCTGCCCTGCTCCGTAGGATGTCGGAGATTGAAGGAGTTCGTCGAATCCGGTTCATTTTTCCTCATCCGAGTGATCTCAGTAGAGAGCTAGTCCGGGTAATTGAGAGTATTCCTCAAGTCTGTAACCAGGTGCATCTGCCTCTGCAGTCGGGCTCAACGGCAGTTCTGCGTCGGATGAAACGGGATTATACACGGGAGCAGTACCTGAAAATCGTCGATCTAATCAAAGGTGCCTCCCGGGAGATTTCCCTTTCCACCGACATCATCGTGGGTTTTCCCGGAGAAACCCAGGAAGATTTCGAAGCGACTCTTTCATTGCTGGAATACGCCC
>JBGPHY010000281.1:0-7317 GCA_041484625.1 Terriglobia bacterium
ACCACACCAACCCTCCGTGGTTGGATTCAAAAAGGAGCGAATACAGTTCCGGTCGCCCGATGAAATCCTTGTTAGATATCCCCAGGTGCCAGGTAGCTGCTTTGGCGTAATTGTCCCGAATAGAGCGGTTCATGGCTGTCCTGATGGCGCCCGCATCGGCAATCGAGTCGGGCCCCAAATTAAAAGCGTCAAAAATGCCGGTCAGCTTCCACCAGACACAAAGACGCTGCCAGGTGTAGCCGTAAAGGTCCATATTGATGTCGATCCAGACCAGGTGATCGGGATCTTCTTCCTTAACTGCCCGGTAGTAAAGCAGGCCAAATTCTTGAAGGACCTTTAGACGGTAGTGTTGCCAATCGTTGTAGTTCGGGTCAAACGACTGAGTGCGCGGTGCGTCGATTTCCTCCCAGGAGCCATAATATGACTTCCAAGCTTCGTTGAGTTTCTGGAGATTCTGGTACTTTGACTGAAGATAGATGCGATACTTGCCAATGCAACGCGGACAGAAGCAACCCCACCCCCGGATACAAAACTCGTCATAGATAGAGTACATGAGCAGGCTTGACTTGGTCCTGGCCACTCGGACTGCACTACGGAGGTACTGATCGACTAGATGGCGGAATCCCTCATGCTGAAGACAGATCTGGCGACCGACGGGCTTCCCGGCAGGGTCCAACATCTGGTAGTCATCGTTCCTTTGATAGAACCATTCAGGGAGGTCCCTATACTCGGCTCGGAGGTAGAGATTGACCCACATTCCAGTCTTCTCAAAGAAGTCCAGTGCTCGCACCAATCCCGAGAAATCTCCCTCTGACTCCGATTTCATATTGCGCATGGCATACTGAAGCCACCACGTATTAGCGCCGAATGCATCCTTGCTGCTCATGACCAGATCATAGTCTTGAGGCGTGAAGCAATCGGTCCCTGCATCCAGGACCATAGGAAAAGGCTGCCCATTCAACAGAATCGTGCCCTTGGATACGATGGTCTTGTTGACCTTTGCCGCCAGGGCCTTCTGTGACGAGGCTGGCTGAGAAGCAGGTGGGGAGGTCTCGGCTACTTTCGAGTTCAGGGGAAACAAAAGAAGAACGAAGAAAGCGAATTTGTGCATTCGAATCACCTCATGGAAATTGCGTGCTGGACGAGAGAGTCTTGAAGAGAGTGCCCCATGACCTTTTCAAGTTCACCACCGCACATGAAAATGGCAGGGGTAGCCACGATGAATTCGTACTCTGAATTCATCGTGGGCTTCTCATATGTGGTCAAAAGCCCACGACAAACCAAAAGCGGTTTGTCGTGGCTACCAAAACTCGCATTTTCATGAAAGCCGATCACCTTCCCAGCAAGCTCTCCAGTAGCCACTGGGCGACGGCAGAGTCGTCGGCCGGGTCAGCCAGGACCAGGTGTTCCGAGGCCGAGGCGAACGCGTAGGCCTGGCGGGCCGGTTCGTGTTCAGAGGCCACGGTCTTCAACTCGGCGCGGCGTTTCAAGCCATCCACCAGTCCCTCCAGCCGCACTGGCCTCGGCGCCAAGGCTCCCGCCAAGTCGCACAAATCGCCCACAGTCAGCACACCGGGGATAACCACATCGTGCGGGAGGTAACAGAACTGGCTTTGCAGGACCGATTTGAACCCGATTAGGCCGCCGCGAGCATACACCACCAGCACGTCCTTCTCATAAAGGGCGGCCAATAGCGCCAACAAGCCCCCGAGCGGTTCCGACAGTCCGGATTCTTCCGGAACGCCTAAAGGAATTCTCAAGTCGCGGTCCGGGAGATTGGCGGGAGCGAAAGAATCTCCCCAAACAGCGATCCGGCTGGCATCTAGATCCGAGCGGCTGCGTAGAAAACGAAGCACACTGCGGAGGTCGCGCAAGCGTTCGCCCACCAGAGTTTCACCCAACATCAATTCCGTAGACGAAATGGAGTTGTCCGCACTTTCGCGACCCCGAGAGTTTCCTGGACTCGTTTCACCGGTCCCCCGCAGGTCGGGCAAGCAGACGGCCACTCCACCCATTAACAGTTCCGCAACGAGAGCGGTCCGTTCCCGTAGGAAACCGGCTTTGCCTGACTGCCCCACCCCCAGGACGATTGGTGCCGGCACCTGTCCACCTGGTCGCAGGATTACCAGCGGAACAATTATTCCTGGTTCCGTCTCAAGGACGATCCTCTCGACCTCGAAGCCATCTGATCCGTTCAGGTTCTTTTGGACTCGCAACATCTCCCCTTTCCCCGGCTGGACCGATCCCAATAGAGACTGCCACCTGTCTTGAAGGCGAGTGAGCCTGGCCGCTGGAGCAAGCTGGCTCACCTCGGAGCGCGCATGCCGCATGCGTTCTTCAGCCAGACTAGAGGCCAGTTCGTGCATTTTCACAGGCTTGAGTTCGCGCACAATTTCTTCTTTGAAACAGATCAATTCGTCTGCATCGAATCGCTTCTGATACTCGTCTGCTTGGCTGGCTGGGATATCAAACCACCGCTTGAAGGTCGCATGGATCCGTTGCCTGTGGGGTACGCCTATGTTGTTACAATGCGATGCCTGGGGAGGTCGGCCCTGTAGCACGCCAAATCCGTGAGTGTAATCGAGGGAATCAGGTTTGCCATAGAAGTCCGCATAGACTCTCTGGAGCCGTTTCCACACAGGGTCATGCTCCTGGTCCCAACTGAATTCGTGGGCGTAAATGATGCGGCGTGGGGCAATCCCGCCGACGATGACCCACGGCAGGAACCCGTCACGACAGGAAAGCCGGAGGTTGCGCGTCGATTCCCACTCACCGCTGCCCGCATAATTGAAAGAGTCCTCGGCGTTTGCCGGGAGCGGATAGGGAGTCTCGGGTTGAGGTCCACCGAAATTGAAGGGGACTGCCGCAGTGATTCGCTCGTCTAGCGCCGCAGCCACGGCGACAGGATCGCCTCCTCCAGCCACCGAACCCAGCAGGATGATCCGCTTTGGATCGATCCCCTGGCGAGACAATAACAGGTCCACACCACGCCAGAGGTCCCAAACCATCCAACCCATAAGACTGTCGCCGATCAGGTGCAGTTGAATGCCGGTGTTGCAGCGGAAGTAGTAATCCTGCCTCCCAACAGCAAACTGTCCCGAATAGTCATTAGCCGAAACAAAGGGGTGCTGGCGGCGTTCCCCATGACCGAGCTGGTCCATAACCAGCACCAGGCATCCGAGGCGTGCCCAAGTCATTCCCATGTCCTGGAGTTCGCCTTGCGTCTTAGGATTGTGGTGGCTGTGGCAAAGCAAAATCCCCGGCATGGACTCTGGTTGGGGATCCGGCCGGTACAGATTTGCCGACACCCACAAACCCGGCCTGCTTTCAAACACCAGATTATCGACCTGGAACCCTTCTCCCGGCAGGGTCCTGGTTACGCGCAAATGTAAATCTTCAGGGGCAGCTGGAAATTGCCCAAGCGAGGTTCGCAGGGCTTCCAAGCATTTCCGCTTGTGGGATTCCCATTGTTCTCGGCTCGAGATTTGCTGCCACTCCTGGGAGGACCGCTGATTGGCTGCCTCGAGGCGCTCTTGGGCATGCTTGACCAACATTTGCGAGAGTTGCTCGCGCGTCCGATCTGACAGGAGGTTGACGTCGAGTTGTTGCAGTCGGTTGATCAGTTTTTCCTCATTGAGCGCTTGAGCGCGCAAGGTTCCTGTAGAACTGAAACAGGGCAGTAGCGTGAGGATGAAAAAAGTCATTCTTGGTTTCATAACGCACTCCTGGGAGGGTCCTAGCGGCTGGACCTCAGAGCATGTCTAAATACGGGCCTTTGCTATGCAACAGGCAAGCGGCCGCTTTCATCCTGGAGGGTTTCGCTCCGTCGAAACCGCGTACGGCGGCGGCGGAGCGCCGCCATCCAATGGCCCGCATTAAAACCGTATTTTCATGAAAGTGCCCCATGACCTTTTCAAGTTCACCACCGCAGATGAAATTGGCGGTTTTGGGGGGAGTGTGGGAGCCGATCGTGGGACCGCTGTCCCCCGAGCGGCGACCATTTTGACCCGGGCGGTGGCCGCGACGGAGCGCGGCTCCCACACTAATACTCGAATTTTCATAAAAGGCTCCGGTAAATGGGCCCGGATTACTTGACCCGGTCAAGCCTTTCAAAACGGTCGCGGTCTCTGGCGAAACTCGAGTAGAGAACTACTGCTTCGACTATTTCTCAATGAGATCCCCAAGACGGATCCGTACGCGCTCCCAATCCTCTGAATTGTGCTTCCAGTGACCCGGCGAACCGAGCGACGCCCGGTCTGCGCCAACCTTTACGAAGTCATTCACGATCGAGTTGACGGCCTCGTCCGCCTGTTGCCGGCCGCCGCTCTTTTGAGTAAGCAGCCAGAAATACTCGTAATCCTGGGCACCGCGACGCATGATTTTCAGGCGGAGGCTTGCAACCGGCTCGTCGAGTCCCATGGTCTCGCCACGATACACCAGCATTCCGTGGCCGTTCAGGTCGGGATAGGTCTCCGGATACAGGTACGCCCGGAGCGAGTTGAAATCGAGTTCCCAGAGTGTCCACGAGCCGGCCCGATATTTCCAGGCCACCCAACTCAACGCCCTGCCTTGTAGGCCGTCTCCGTCCAGAATGCCGGCCGCATCGTAAAACCAGGGATCGACTCCCTGCTGCCGGATCTCGTCCACCATCTGAGGATCCCATCCGCCGAGTCCGAGGATGGCGATCTTAAGGATTTTGGCAAGGCGCATCATGGTTTCGCGCGGATACCACCCGTCCACTCGGTATTCCAGCCGCCGTGCATCGGAGTCCTTCAGTATTTGGCCGTAGTAGAACATCCGCTCCCGCGCTACATCGTCGTACGCTTCATCCAGGCTCAGCAGATACACCACGAAACGGGTTTTGTTCCACTGTGGATGCTCGTCAAAATGGGCCTCGAACTGTCGGAAGGCGCTCTTCCAGATCTCGGCATACGCCGGCGTCCTCCCTTCCTTGGGTAGGGCAACCGGCCACGGGCTGTAGAATTTAAACTCCTTCCCAATCCGGATCCCGATCGACATCTTGTAGAGGTTCACCGGGAAGGCGTCGAACGGAAGCACCAGCAGCTCTATCGGTATACCGTAGCCGGGGCCCCGGTATCCGAACTCTTCCGTGAATGCACTGCCGTCGAGGTATTTCGACAGGCGGGCGTCGTACTTTGTCCAGTCGATCTGAACAGTGGTTCCTTCGACTTTCAAGCCCGGCGCGTAACCCAGCACTCCCATGGCCAACCGGTGCCTGCGCATGAGCTGGTAGTACCGGAGTTCCATTTCCTGGGGGAAAGTGTTGATCTCCGTGTCCGTGTGGATGTTGCCTTTGATGTGGCTTTCCTCCGGTAGGGCGAAGTCCCAAAGCTGAAGCTGCAGGCTCAGATCAGCCCGACCACTGTCGGAAGTCACCGTCATTGTGGACGTGTATATTCCAGGAGGAGCCTTTTGCCTGTCGCGTGGCACGTAGATGTCCACCCAAAGCGCCTGGTTTCTCTGGTCGTCCCCCATGTCTGTCATCGTGTCCGGAATATCGAAAGGCATCACGGTAGCATGGGGATACAGATTCCCTGTCCATCGCAGACAGGGCAGGAGCGCATCCGGATAGTAGCCGGTTCCAAGCGTGTAGGTCTGTCGCGAGGGCTTTGTAACATGAACGTACCACTCTTTGTAGATGTCGATGTTCCCGGCCGGTATCTTCGTCCCTCCCGGCCCTGATAGATCCGGCAAGTCGACCTTGACGTTCGAGAGCTTCTCTGGGCCGGCTCGTTCCACAATAACCTGGAACGCGATGCTCTCATTGCGTGCCGCTTTCAGAGTGATTCTTTTTTGTCTGCCATCCCAGATCAGGTTGGACTCCGGATAGTTGCCAGTGAGGCAGTCAGGAAACAGCAGCCGATTGTCTTCGAAGGCAGCGTTTCTCGCAGGGTCGATGCGCGTTGAGTCTCCCACCACCCAGACCTTCATACCTGCTGGCGGATTGGCATGAACACTCCCGGCCCACAGGAGCAGCAGAGAAAACAACACACTCGACTGGCGGAACATCGAATAGGACACAAGCGAGTCATTAATCCAGATCAGTTTTTTGAGTGTCATCATTATGGCATCAGGCCCGTACGGGCCAACTCCTTGAGCAAATTGTTGACGATCCGCCGGGCCTCATCCATTTGCGCCGGTATCGGGTCACGAGGAATCTTCGTGCGGTCAAATTGCTGGGTGGCCAGGTCCACGGCGCTCGCTAGATCCTTCGTGCCGCGGTCGACAAGGTCCCCGTGCTCGCCTCGAGTACGTGCGGTCTCAAGGGCCTGCCGCACCAGCCAGAGGCACTCATAGTCCTCAATCCCCTTGCGCAGCATCTCCCACTGGATGCCATCGACGGGGCCCTCACGGCCCGGATACACAAACCACATGTCGCCCGAATGCCACTTGTAAAGAGGCTGGTCCCAAAACTCTTCCGGCCACCAGAAGTTCCATGCCCAGCGAATATAACCGTCGAAATCCCATTTCCAAATGATCCAACCGATGTAGCGCGATTCCAGCGGTTGGGAGAAGATGAATGTGTTGGGATAGATCGGAGTTACGGCGGTATACATGAGCGTGCGTTTTCCGGCCTTGCGGCGGGCCGGGATATCGGGCAACTCAATCCCTGAGCCTGGGCTGTAATAGCCATAGTGGACTGAAAGCTCACGCGTCTCGGCGACATAATGACCCTTCTCATCGCCGCCGCTGATCATCAGCTTCAAGTCAGGAGCGACGTCGTGAAAGAATGGGACGACCCGGTCGAGCACAGGCGTTCCGATTTCGTCGAAAGCCAAGTAGGCCTTGTCTAGCCAGCCCTTCTCGCGCAAGTGCTTTTGGAAGTCGCGGGCAAACTCGCCCCAGACTGCCTTGTATTCATCCGAGCCGGCAGGCAGGCGGAGAGTGCGGCGTTGCCCGTTCCGAGTGTCCGTATAGATGATGACAGAATGGTCGGAGCCGGGCTGAACCAGCGGCGACCAACACTCGATGTGGTCGGAAATCCCGGCGCGGAGGCAAAGGCTGACCCAGCGATCAAAGGGAGCGAAGTCAAGAGTCAGATGCCCCTGCCCGCCTGGCTTCCATTCTCCCGCATACTTCCACTCCATGAGGTTTCGAACCGCGAACCCGGTATCGCCCTCCCAAGGGTCATCCACAATAAAAGCCGTGATAGTCTTCTGTCCGTGCGCGGCAAGGTCCCGAATGTAATTTTCAAGCTGTTGCCAGTGGGCTTCCCCCCACAACTGTAAGTGATTCACCCTTGCCACAGAAGACGGGTCCGCCAGGATGTTCAGGTAGCAATGATATCCGGAGGGC
>JBGPHY010000282.1:0-7292 GCA_041484625.1 Terriglobia bacterium
CTGCTAGTCATTGAAGGGCATAGTTAGGGGTTGCCTATACGCTTAATAATCTGAAAGGAGTTGAAAGGGGTTGGTCGCTGTAAAGAACAAGCCGGGCAGATCGCGACGGAGACAACCCCCTTTCCAAGGAGAGATAGATTGGAACAACGCTGGCCGGTTGCGCGATTGAATGTCCAAACTCAAGGAACCGCGAAGCGGTTCGCTGGAGATTGGACATTTTGCCGCAGGTGACAGATAGGTAGTGGCCCGCTGTGGGGGCATTATCAGAACAACGACGCAGCAATCAGGCGTTTCGTTCAAGCCTCCCGGCGTGGAGTGAACGAAGCGTGTCGTTGGGTCGAAAGCGTCTCTTGGAGTGCGGCGTCCAGCGAGGGACAGCGGTCTCTCGCGCGACGCCGCTTTGGATCGCGACGGCGAGGCAGGCATGACCAACGTGAGCCTCTCTTGCGATGCGAAGTTAAAGCGCCGTCGCCACTGCGGGACCGCTGTCCCTGCGTTCTGCCGGCGCGCTCCAAAGGTTTGAGATCCAAGATCCAAAATCCTGGGGGGCCTAGGCACCACCCAGGGCTTTAGCAGCGTTCTTCAGGTCCCGGGGTTTCACCCAAAGCAACGCGCCATAACGGCCAGCTCCGGCACAGACAGCCTGCATGGAGATGACGTTGATCTTGGCAGCTCCCAACTTCCCCATCACTTCGGCTAAAGCTCCGGGATGGTCTTCACCTTGAATCAGAAAGCCGGACTTCTTCTTGCTCACGTCCAACTTCATCTTCTTTACTGCGGTCGTGAAGGCCGTCGAATCGGAAGGAATGAAATCCAGCTGCCCCTTCTTTCCTTTTGGAAAGCCGCTAAAGGCCACCAGGTTCACGCCGGCCGTATGCAGTCCCTGCAGGATCTCGGCTGCCTTACCGGGCTTATCGGGGACAATCGCATAAAAATAGTTCACCGAACGAATCTCATCTGCCATAAACACCTCCGTTTTGGCAAATCCACAAAGACAAACGAAAGGCTCCACCCTGCTGCATATCAGTACCGATGTTTGCAGTTTCCGAGGGAGTCCAGATCCCTAAACCCCATCTGCGCCCTGGGATCCAAAAGTGATTCTGCAAACCGTGAAATCAGTGTCCCAAGTTGAATACACTATCTCCGAAATTGTTCCCTGGTCAATCTCTTTCACTCTTCAAATTTCAATTGATGAACATCCCGTTCCATCCCGGTTGGGACAGCCAGGTCGCCATACAAGAGAGGCCGGCGCGCCCTCAACCAGACCCGTCCCGTGCTTTCATCGAGCAGAGAAGCGTCCAAGTCAGCCATAACCATGTCGTCGCCGGCTTTCCACGTCTCAGCCAGGACCCGCCCGTAGGGATCGAGAATCATGGCATTGCCGGTGCGAATCTCATCATCATCCACTCCTACACCGTTGCTGAAAATGAGAAACAATCCATTGTCGTGGGCCCGGCTGGGCAGCCAGCGCATCAGCCAGCCACGACCTTTGTCGCCCCGGAATTCCTGCTCAATGGTGTGCGGATCGACGTAGCGGTTCTCCCACAGTTGGCGGTCTATGAGCCCCATCAAGTGCGGGTTTTTTGCCCGGCAGCCTCCGGTTTGATGCGGAGCAATGAGGATTTCTGCACCCTTGAGGGCTGTCAGGCGGACGTTTTCGACAATATTATTGTCATAGCAGATTAGTACGCCTACTCGAAACCCCGGCGGGATATCGAAAACCGTGTACTCGGAGCCACTGTGAACCGCGGGATGCTCGAAGGCATGCAATTTGCGGTGGCGCCAGGCGCTGCCGTCAGGCAGTGCCACTACATAACTGTTGTGGAAGACCCCGCCACCGCCAGCCTCCACGAATCCGGCGCCAATGGTGATTCCGGACTGTTTCGCCAGGGCGATGAGTCGCTGTGAGCTGGGACCTTCAAAGATCGGTTCGGCCAGTTCTGCCAGTTGCGCGGCAGTAAGATTCCTGATGAACCAGTATCCGGTCAGGCAGCATTCCGGGAAAATGAGCAACTGTACCTTCTGTCGGACTGCTTTCTCAATGAATTTTTCGATGACGGCAAAGTTCGAGGCTTTATCGCCGGGTTGGCTCTCCATCTGGACAGCAGCAACACGTAGAATACGCATGATTGATTTCCTTGTTCCTCAGCGTTTCAAGACCTTCAGAGCATTCGTGCGGTAAACTTTTTTGAGAACTGAATCGCTCAGTCCGAACCCTGAATAACTCCAATGATACTCGAAGATGGGGGCATAGAAGTGTTCGTCAAGACTCTCCAGCATCCGGAAGGTCAGGCGGTACATGTCTTCATTGAATCCCATGTCTGTTCCGTAAAGCAGGCGGTCCTGATACTTCTCATAGAATTGCGCCGTGAATCGGGGGGTGACGGCCGTTTCCGCGTAGCGGGCGGAGATGTCGGCATAGAGATTGGGGTAGCGATCCAGGATCTGGCCCATCCTGGCAAGGTCATAGTCGAGGTTAGCAAAATGGACCGCGATGAAGGTGGTTCGGGGGTGTCGCTTCACGGCGCGTTCCAGTATGTCGATCATCCCGGAATGACCAACTATGTCCGGCTGATTGTCCAGACGCCAGCTATAGGCGTTCATGAGCCCGTCATTGCTGGCATCCATCTTCTGATACATCCAGATGGGATCGGCCACATGGATGCTGACCGGAATCCGAAGGTCGGCGCATTTCTCCAACAACGGATCCATCCGTGGATCATCCAGGTGCAATCCCGCCGCTTTTCCCCACTCCATCCCTTTGCCCTTATCCCCCTCTTCACCAACTCCGCGCGCTCCCAGTTTAACGCACCGTTCCAACTCTGTGACAGCTTTAGGGCCCCACCCCGGTTGATCGTAGCCAGTGTAGTCAAATCCGCACCAGATCTCGAATCGGTCCGGATATTTGGAATACTGGCCGTAAATAGAGTCAAATTCCTTCCCATACGCCATGGCCAGAATGATGGACTTCTCGACCCCAACTGTATCCATGGTCTTTACCCAGCGTGCAACATCCTCGGGGGTCTTGGCGTAGGGATGAGAGTGAACGTCAATAATAGGGTACTTCGCCCTGGGAATCTCGGTCACTGGGATCTTATGCAGAGACACCGGACGGAAGTCTTTGAGCAGGATCTGATTGGGATCTCTCTCCGTTTTCTCTTGAGCGATGACAAAACCGGGGAGGACCATGAGAAACAATCCTATACAGGCAACATGGCGACAGCAGGCAGAAATCATGATTACACCTCATCTTTGGGCGGATCGACCCCTGGGACGACCGAGATGTTAAGGCTTTTCCTACACGCTTCTAAGTCTTTCCTTCTAAATTGTCAATGCTTGACTCAAATTTGGAAAGCAAGAATAACAAAGAATCTACAATTTGATTGACGCTTCAGAGAAAGAAATGATAACTACAGGCAAATCATTTTGCTCAGGGATCGGCTATCCTGAGTGTGCTCAAATTGAGTTCTTTCAAATACGAACCGCGTCTTCAGACAGTTTAAAGGACTGACCTGGGGACAAGGAGGTGTTCAATGAGATCGGTGTCCTGCCATGGTTGGGTCACGAGATTGCAGGTAATGGGTGGGGGACTCGTATTCTGTCTGGCGGGTATCCTCTTGACTAATGGCTGCAACAAACCCACGGCACCACCCGCACACGAAAAGGTGGCTTCTACCATCGTTGTCGGTCCTTCGCCGGGTGGTTCTGTTGACATGAAATCCCCTTCCGCCCAGTTCAGCATTTATCCATCGGGATATGTCCAGGCATCTCTCCTCAAGGATGGAAAGCGGTTGAGCTTGGACGAACCGCAAGGTGCTGTCAGTGATGTACTGTTCTCTTCCGGTAAGGAGATCCCCCAACCGGGTCTTGATCTCGGGAGTGCCAGGACTTCCGATGCGCAAGGAGCGTGGGGAAAGCTGGGAAAGCGAGTTGAACTCAGTGGCAGGAGTGCCAGCCGGGATCCGGTTCAACTGGAAAAGACTCTGGTGGTGGAAGTCTACGACGATTTTCCAGGTCTGGCTCTGCTGAAACTGACCTACAAAAACGTCGGGACCGTCGATGTCCTGCTGGATCAGGTGAAGACGATGGGACGTCGTCTCAATGGTGCACTGACCGGCGCGCAGCCCCAGCCTTTTGACCTTTGGTCATTTCATGGTTCCAGTGTCAGATGGGGTTTGGACGATGTACTTCCATTGCAGAAAGACTTCTCCAGGGTCAATCCATTTGGGGCCCAATTACCGGACGGGCATGGGGGCGGGATTCCCTTAGTAACGTTCTGGAATGCTTGTGTCGGTGAAGCTATCGGTCATCTCGATCCTCGCCCCGTGGTGCTCTCCATGCCGGTGAAGGTCGAGAAGGACGGGCGTGTAACCGTGTCCATCAATTCGGAGCCGAGGCTTCGTCTTAAACCAGGAGAGAATTACTCCACCCCACAGGTGTTTGTGGCCGTGTACTCGGGTGATTTTTATGAGCCATTGCGCCTGTATTCAAAGGCGCTGCAGCGGACCGGATGGAGAATCCCCAAACCCTCCAACGAGGCCTACAACATCAGCTGGTGCGGATGGGGCTACGAATTTGACGTGACCCCCGCCCAGATGCTGGGGACAGTTCCCAAACTGAGAGAGTTGGGTATTAAGTGGGCCACCCTGGACGACCGGTGGTTCGACAACTATGGTGATTGGGATCCTCGCTCCGACACATTCCCCGGTGACGCCATGAAGAAGATGGTGGACGATTATCACAAGCAGGGAATCTATGCTCAGATCTGGTGGTTGCCAATTGGTGCGGAGGATGGACAGGCCAAGTACTCCTCCCACAAATACAAGATGTCCAGAGTTGTCAGGGACCATCCGGACTGGTTGGTTCTCGACAAGAACGGCAAACATGCGCGCATGGTTCGGGATCTGGCGGTACTTTGTCCGGCCCTCCCCGAAGTCCAACAGTACCACAAGCAATTGACCGAGAAGTTTATTCGCGACTGGGGCTTTGACGGACACAAGCTGGACAACATTTACAGTGTTCCGGCCTGTTACAACCCGAAACATCAACACAAGTTCCCGCAAGACTCAATCTACGCCATAGGCGAGATCTTCCGGGTTATTTTTGAGACCACCCGCCAGCAGAAGCCGGAAAGCGTCACCCAGAGTTGCCCCTGCGGTACCCCGCCCAGCCAGGCCTGGCTGCCTTTCATGGACCAGGCCGTCACGGCGGATCCGGTGGGTGCGGCTCAGGTGAGGCGCCGCATCAAGATGTACAAAGCGTTGCTGGGCCCTGAATCAGCCGTTTATGGCGACCATGTCGAATTGAGCGAGATGGTGGGCCAGGGGGACAATTGGAAGGAAATTGGACGTGACTTCGCCTCCACCCTCGGGACTGGAGGGGTAGTTGGCACCAAGTTCACGTGGCCGGACTATGGCCCGAAATTCAAAGCCGTATACCTGGATACTGAGAAGGAAGCCCACTGGAAAAAGTGGATCGGCCTGTACAACGCCAAAATGCTCTCCAAAGGAACCTTCCGGAATCTTTATGTCACGGGTTATGACGTCCCCGAAGCGTATGCCATCGAGAAAGACGGAAAGATGTATTATGCCTTCTTTGCTCCAGACAAGGGAGTCCCGTGGAAAGGACAGGTGGAACTGAGAGGGTTGACTCCCGGGCAATATCGAGTGTTTGACTATGCAAACGAGAAAGACTTGGGTCAAGTTGTTGGAGAACGGCCAAGCCTATCTGTCGAGTTTACTGAACATTTGCTCCTGGAAGTCAGCAGGTTGTGAAGGAGCTTCCATAATGTTCTCTCCGAAAAGCATTGAACCCAGGGGACACCCTGAAGCAGAATGGAAAAGCAGATGGACCTCCGGCCCACTAACTAACGACGCATTTCAAGACAGGCTGCTTGTTCTTCTGCAGCCTGCCGAGCCGACTGGTTGCGATCTCAGGATCTCCAAGGACCAATGAACTTAACCACCCCTGCCGCTGTTTCCACTCGCCGAACGATTCCCTCTTTGCGTTGGTGGATAGGCGGCCTGCTGTTTGCCTCGACAGTCATCAATTACGTGGACCGCCAGACGCTTTCTGTCCTGGCCCCCTACTTCAAGCAGGACTATCACTGGACCAATGAGGATTTCGCGCTGGTTGTGATTTCCTTTCGCGTAGCCTATGCATTGGGCCAAAGCTTCTGCGGGCGCCTGATCGACCGGCTAGGCACGCGCCTGGGCCTGAGCCTCACGGTGACCTGGTACTCCCTGGCTGCCATGGTCACCTCTCTGGCCAACAGTCTGGGGGGCTTCTGCTTCTTCAGGTTTTTGCTGGGAGCAGGGGAGTCCGGTAACTGGCCCGGGGCCACCAAAGCCGTTTCCGAGTGGTTCCCGAAGAGAGAACGGGGCTGGGCGGTTGCACTGTTTGACAGTGGCTCGTCGGTGGGAGCCGCCGTTGCGCCCGCCCTGGTGGTCTGGCTTCATTTCCGATATGGGTGGCGCCCTGCCTTTGTCATGATTGGAATGCTGGGGTTCCTCTGGCTCCTGCTATGGCGCTGGCTCTATCACCCTCCGGAGAGTCATCCCAGAATCAGCCTCGCAGAACGGGAGATGATCCTGGCTGACAAACAACAGGATACGACTCCCGGGCCAGCTACAGGTCCGCGCCCCCGGTGGGTGGATCTGGCCAAGCTGCCTCAAACCTGGGGATCCATCGCGGCCCGTTCGTTGAGCGACCCGGTGTGGTTTTTCATCACTGACTGGTTCTTCATCTACTTGAAACAGGATAAACACATCAATCCCGAACAAGGTCTGCTGGCGGCCTGGATTCCCTTTGTTGGGGCTGACTTGGGGAACTTCTTCGGGGGGGGGATTTCAAGCTGGCTGATTCGCCGCGGCTGGCCGGTGGGAAGAGCCCGCAAGATCGTGATTTTCTTTGGCGGATTCGGGGTCTGTATGCTGATTCCGACCATTTTCATCTCAAACCTGTTTCTTGTCTCCGCTTTGTTTGCTGTGGCTACCTTTTCCTACGCGGCATATTCCACCATGGCGCTGGTGTTACCCTCCGATCTATTCCGCAGCGAGTCGGTGGCCACAGTGAGCGGGATGGGAGGAACAGGGTCCGGTCTCTGCACGATTCTGGCAACGTACTTAATTGGATATGTGGCGGACCGATTCTCTTTTGCCCCGGTCCTCATAGCGTCCAGCATCATTCCGCTGGTGGGGGTGATCCTGGTCCTGGTGCTGGTGCGAAATCCCCAGTCCTCCGACGAGGGGCTGTTGCGGCGGATCTAACCTGCATATCCCACTACCAAGGCA
>JBGPHY010000283.1:0-7267 GCA_041484625.1 Terriglobia bacterium
ACAACCAGAGCTGCATATCCTGCTGGCTGAGGACAACGCCGTCAATCAGCAACTGGCATCACGACTGCTCGAGAAACGAGGACATCGGGTCGCAGTGGTGGAGCAGGGCCGTGACGTTCTCGCGGCCATAGAAAAGCACGACTTTGACCTGGTTCTCATGGACGTGCAGATGCCGGAAATGGATGGGTTCGAAGCGACTGCTGCGATTCGGGAGAGAGAGAAGGGCCAAGGGGGCCATCTGCCGATTATCGCCATGACGGCTCATACGATGAAGGGGGATCAGGAACGGTGCCTGGCGGCAGGAATGGACGGTTACATCATGAAGCCGATTCGCACCAAGGAACTCTTTGCCGCCATCGAGGAAGTCCTGGCGGTTATGCGGCCTGCGGGTAACTTGGTTCTGTCGGCTCAACCCGCCCCGGTGCATATTCCGCCAATGAACATCAATTTGTGAAAAGCCGCAAGAACCTTACGGGATGGTCTTTCCCCTCAACTCGCCCTGCATTTTTCCTTGAATGTCACGCAGGATGATATCTACTGAAGCCTCTTGGTTCCCTGCATTGACCACCACCAGGCTGGATTTGAAGGCACCGACGCTGGTGGCTGATGGAACCAGGAGGTGCGATGCACCTGCTGCTTTGCTGACTGCAAAGCCGGGGTCATTGGTTGAATTGTCGATTTCGGAGACCCATGCGATGATCGGCTGGGTAGAATCCAGTTGAAGATAGCCCTCCATGTTGGTGACGCTGCTGCTGCCAGTTAACTGCCGTAAGACGTTGTTAATCTGAGTCATGCCCCCGGGTGGGACGCTTCGGTGCAACACTGCGGCGACCCATCCGATCTGATTGACAAGTTGAAGATCGACCTGGGCCGTCTCTCCACTGGTATTGTTGATTCCCAGGTTGGTCCGTAGCTCGGGCGTATCTATCGCATGAGGGATGATCTGATGCAGGGAAGCCTCCCCAAAACTGAGCCCCTCGAAGAATCCTCCAGTTCCATTTTGACTTGCAACTCGCGAGGCAGCCATCAGGGGTGCACCATTTGTCGAATTGATTTCAATCGGAAGAATCAAATCGAACTCCAATGCGCTAACGCCTGTCGTCCCGACAGCAAAATTGACAGGTAGATCTATCGCAGAGCCAGCGAGTCCCGACACTGATCCCACTGTTACCTTCGGATCCTGTGCAGCAGCGGTCCAATTGAAGGTTAAGGGAAACAATGCTAGCACTGCAAATCCTAGGCATCTGAATGGGACCCTTGCCAAGTAGACTCCTCCTTCTCAAGCATCTTATTGAATCCTCACTTGTTATTATATTCGCCCCTTTATCCAGTACCAAAGATAACCTACGTACTCATGTGAGGCCCTTTGCAGGTAGATGAGACGATATTGGGACGGGGTCGAAAAGCTTTCAAGCACTTGCAGGCTCCAAGCAGTCCAACTCATATCCGGGGGAAAATGTTGCAGGGTCCAAATCTGGGCAGGAGCGGCAATGGCATGCATCTGCAGTTTCTTAGCAATGGCCATGGCTCGACGGAGATGATAGCCTGAGGTGACCAGGAAGAAATGCTTATCTCCCAGGATTCTTCTTACTTCCAGCGAGCTTTCATAAGTGTCTCTGGAGTCGCCTTCAACCTGGATGTCCTCCCCTGGAACTCCCATTGCCTTGGCGAAGTCGGCCATCAAAGCCGCAATGGCAGGGTCTCCCTTCTTCAGGATCCCTCCCGACATGAGCAGTTTTACCCTTGGGTCTTGACGATAAAGCCGGATGCCTTCGACCAGGCGACCTATCGTGTCATCAGAGAGATTGCTGGTTATCGGCGTGGTGGAATTTTCCTCGCCATAACTGGGGAGAACCACAATGGCTTCCACATTTCGATTGGAGCCGGTCATCTGCACCGGAGGAAAAGCTCGCTCCAAGCTGCCAATGGCAATTTCTGCCAACGGCGAAAAGGTAAAAAAGAGATAAAGGGAGGCGCCGGCGACCAAGAAGGCATTCTTCAATCGCAGGTTTCTCCTAAGCAGGCTTAGCCCCAGACCTCCCGCAAAGAGGAGAATCACAAGCCCAACCGGCGATAGGCAACCAACAATAATGGTTTTCAAAAGGTGCATGGGTATTACCCTCAATCGTAGATAGCTGATTCACTTTGAGTTCCGAGGTCAACGTTGAAATCATCGAAGGGCAACGCAACTTCGTGTTCCGAAGAGGGTTCAGTCGTGCTCCCTGAGTCGGACCTCGCAAGGGCTGGAAACACATACAGTCTGCCCTCAGACAGCATTTTCGGATCCCAGATACCCTTGCTGTAAGGAGTAGTCCCCTTCGCAACCACACTCTCAGCTATGCCGGAACTTTACAGCTTCGTAAGTTAAATCTTGATTTGGCGTCAATCAAAAAGTCAAACACTATCGAGTGCAATCATAAGGGGCGGGCATGAGCGGCGGAAGACGTCCTGAAAGGACAAAAGAGATTAGCCAAGGGGTTGAGCTGCCGGCACTCAGCCTTATCAAGCGGATTTTGAGCCTGTGAAAGAGAATTACTGAGTGCCGGCCGCGATACCCCTGGGAACGGGTACCGAATATGTTAGCACCCTGGAAGGGTGCCAGACTCCTCAGTCTTGTTCCAGGGGCGGCGCGCAAAGCGCGGGGGACCGGTGTCTCCGCCCCTGGCTACTCTCTTTTGTCCCTCCGGGACTCGGTGCGGTCAACGGTCATCTTGTCCGCCACTTTTGATTGCGTCCCGCCAGGAAACGGAGCATTGAGGACGAAAGGACCATTCCTGTAAAATATGTTGCTTTAGGCCGTCCGGTTTTTTGACTCAACAGGGCCTCACTTTGAAAACGGGAACTCTGGGGCCAGACAGAGGCAATCATGAAAAGACTATTTCGTTGGCTTGTGTACTGGGGATTCTTTCTTGCGGCTGCATCTTCCGTGGTCGTCGAAGCGATTGAAAGGCGCCCTTTAACACTTGACGATCTCGGTACATTCCGGGAATTGAGCGAACCGCAAATCTCCCCGGATGGTGGCTGGGTTGTCTACACCGTTGGGTTAAGCGATTTCAAGGAAGATAAGCAGACCAGCAATCTCTGGATGACTCGTTGGGACGGCTCGCAGACCGTGCGACTCACGTCGACGAAGGAAAGCGAACACCATCCAGGCTGGAGCCCGGATGGCCAATATCTGTCCTTCCTCTCGGGCCGAGGGGTGGAAGGGGGAGCAGACCAGTTGTGGCTGATGAAACGGTTGGGTGGCGAAGCCGAGAAGATCACGGACTTTAAGGGAGCTATAGTCGATTACGCTTGGGCACCGGACAGTCGGCGGCTGGTGCTGGTGATGGAAGACCCCGACCCCGAATCGGCCGACGGGAAAGACAAGGCGGAGAAGAAAACTCCGAAGCCCATTGTGATTGATCGGTTCCAGTTCAAAGAGGACGGGATCGGTTACCTGAGAGAACGCCGTCAACATCTGTATCTCTTTGAGCTCTCGTCTAGGAAGCCAGAGATCTTGACTCCAGGGTCCTTCGACGAGAAATTTCCCGTCTGGTCGCCGGCAGGCTCCGCTATTGCTTTTGTCAGTAAACGCGGTGAGGATTTCGACCGGCACGACAATTATGACCTCTACGTGATCGAGCCTAAAGCCGGCGCAGTGGCGCGGCAGCTGACCACGTTCTCTGGACCAGACTGCCACCCCGACTGGGAAAGCCGCCCTGCCTGGAGCCTGGACGGGCGGTACATTGCCTACCTGCAAGGAGGACCAAGGAAACTCATTGACTATGCAATCCATCAACTGGCCGTGATTCCCGCGGCCGGGGGTCCCGCAAAATTGTTGACAGCTTTCTTGGACCGTAACGTGACTAAACCGCGATGGTCAGCGGACGGTTCCTTCATTTATTTTTTGCTGGAAGATGATCGCAACCGCCACCTGGCCAGGCTTCCTGCCACGGGAGGGACAGTGGAACGAGTCCTGGCCGGTCGGCGGGACATCAGCGGTTTTCACCTGGGGCCTGGCGGTAAGATCGTCATTCTCGAGAGTCAGCCGGACTTCCCACGAGACGTCTTTGCACTGGAGGGAACCGGAACACGGCGCCTCTCAGGCCAGAATCAGGAGCTTCTGTCAAAACTGAAGCTCGGGGATTGCCAAGAAATCAAGTTCAACAGCCAGGACGGGACCAGCATCGCCGGCTTTATGGTAAGGCCCCCGGATTTCCAGGAAGGGAAAAAGTACCCTGCTTTGCTGCGAATCCACGGCGGTCCTGTGGGGCAATTCAGCAACGAATTCGATTTCGAATGGCAGCTGTTAGCTGCGCACGGTTATGTGGTTGTTGCGGCAAACCCTCGGGGGAGTTCGGGGCGCGGAGAGGCCTTCTCAACGGCGATTTACGCAGATTGGGGAAACAAGGATGTACAGGATGTGCTGGCTGCGGTCGACTTTGTGGTGGCTCAAGGGATTGCAGACCCGAATCGTCTGGGGATCGGAGGATGGAGTTACGGTGGGATGCTGACCAATTACGCCATTGCGCGAGACCAGCGAAGCTGACCGTGATTGACTGGCCCTGTAACATTTGAGGTGATTTCAAACGAGGTGGATGACGTCGCCTAAGCCCATTGAAATCCTGGTGCCGGAGGGGGGGCGAACCCCCACGATGGGTAACCATCGCTAGATTTTGAGTCTAATTCCGAGGTCATTTTCAACCTATTGAAAACGCTCTAAAACCCGCTCCAGTTTCCGGTTTCCACGTCTCCAAGCAGTCTCTCAATTTCCCTTAATTTCCCTCGCCTTTTCTAAGAATTCCACTACACTGGCCACTACATTCTTTTTGCGATTCACGTGAATCTGAATTGTCTTGATAAGAGTGCAAGAGAAGTATTGTGATTATTGATCTTAAGTTTAGGTCAATTTGGCAGCGCGGTGTGTTTTCCTATCCGGTGGTTAATATCGCCTCGAAGATTGACATAACGATTGTGTAGACTCAACGTTAGAATAGGAAGGGCCGGAAGCTCCTTTGATAACCTCCATAGTCAAATATGCCGTATAATCAATTTAGATGCTTGGTGACATCTTACCAATAATCCTTAGGAGCTAATTGTGGGATACAGAAAAAAGATCCAATTCCAAGGCGAAGAAGTGTGGGGAGAGGAGATCGAATTCGAGCTGGAAAGGGAAAACTGGAATTCCTACATTTTAGAGGATGGCACGAAGCTGAAGCTGAAGACTGTTTTGGCAAGAGTCTTTCGCCTGGAAAAATATAAGGAAGATGGTGAGCCCGTTTACGTAATTAACTCCACCAATTTGGTGGCTGCGGACGTCCCAGACAACCTAAAATTACAGCAAGGAAGATAGTTATGAATTGTCAGATAGCTACATGTGAAAGCACGATTGACATGCTTAGAGTCGATCAAACACGTGGACAAGAAGACTTCTTTTCCATATTCTCAACCTCTACTGATCGAAACTTGGAGCTGTCATCTGGAAAGCTAAACGAATCGATTGCGTTTGAGTTTTCCACAATTCCAGAAGTATCCTTTGTTTTCACTAGGTTAAGGACTAGGGTCTTCTATGTGTGGATCATTACAGAAAGCTTCGAATCAGAGGTTCGTCACGGGATCTATGAGCGGCAGAAGGCAATTATCGACGCCTTTGACGGGTTTGAATTTGATTTCTATGTGATATCCAGGGAAGGCCAGGACCCTCAGGAGTTGGTTTCTGGCGATATAGATTTGGCCTTCGAGCGCCTTGGGGAGAGGTAGTTCGTGCCTAAGAAGGACAAACATCTTAGCAAGGCCGCAGATAATGAGAAGTTCGCTCTTTCTTTGAATCTGAGCCCTGCAGTTAATGTGGACTGGGCGGTGACCGCTCTCTTTTACGCGGCGGTGCACTATGTTGAAGCATATCTAGCACAAAAGAATCTCCATTCCACGGACCACAGAGCCCGAGACAGTTCCATTCAAAGGGACAAAGACCTGAAGGCCTTATACAACGAGTATGTTGATCTCAAAAACCAAAGTGTGAATGCCCGTTATTACATGAGACCCATTCCCGCTTCAGAAGTAAGCGTCCTGGCCAATAGTCTAAAGAAGATCCAATCTCATCTTTCTCCGTACTTTTGAGACTGCGATAGAAACGAAAGCTTTAGAACGGTCCAATATTGGGTGATCTGAGAATTCCGCCTGTTTTGCCATTTCTTCACGCGCACTCACTTACGGTTCTTATCCGCCCCCAGTTGGCCCTTCATATTTGCTCCATTATGATTTAACAATTGTCGCCTGAACACGGTTCTTGAGCTTCCTCCGCAGGTCCGCAGGATTAGACCAAACAATGTGATTGTATTGCCTGGTATCAAAATGGGCCTTCTCTAGGTCATCCTCCCGGCATAGCCAGATCACCGGTCGGCCGAGTCCCATCGCAAAACCTGCCTCGAAATATACCCCTGCCTTGTGCTGAGTGAAGTCGGCAACTAGGAACTGGGCAAGCCTAATCTTGGCAATGATCCTGTCACAGATTTTCTCGTTATGTTCCTCCTTGTCGACCCGGACTGGATCCATTCCACAATCATCACGGATGGCGAGATCAATTCCGTCGCGATAGGCTGGATCGAGATCTGGATGGAAGGACATTGCGATGAAGCAACGCCCTGGAACGCCTGACGAGACTCCTGCTTCGAGGGATCTCCAGCCTTCGACTGTAATCGTCGCATGTGCAATGTCTTTCCCGATTTCCCCCTTTATTAAGCCTCCATCATTCAAATGGAGAAAATAAAAGACAGCCTCCTCGGCTTTAGAGCAGCTCAGCAGGGGATAATCTTGAGTAAAGTTAAATCCTGTCTCCTGGCCTGGATATTCGGATTTGGAAGCCAGAACCTCCAGCAAGCGACGCGTCTTTTCTGAGACTGAAACACCACGATGTCGATTCGCAAACTCTTGCCAGTTGAGCGTGTCTAGCTGCGGAGTTTCTCCGATTTCATTCTGTTTCCTTATGAAGGCAGGCAAATACCGTAATAGGGTTTGTTCCAAAGGGGTCAGATTATCAGACCTGAGATGGTCTTGAAGCTCGTCGGTGAGCGAGAAACGACCGCAACGCCGACAGTTGAATTCAAATCGTAGAGAGTTTCCTACAGGGACATTTCGAACGCCGTCAAGATTGCATATCGGACAGTTAGACATATGGGGCCTCCAGCTGGGTATTCCGGTGGGAATGGCCACTGATTCCGTTCCGAAGTTGGCCAGCGATTCCGGTGGAATTTGCCAGCTTCGGAGCGCAGCGACGCTGGAGCCG
>JBGPHY010000284.1:0-7264 GCA_041484625.1 Terriglobia bacterium
CACCTCCTCGAAAAGGAGCCCGAGTGCAGTAGCGGGGGAAGGGAGTGCTGAACCACCGCCTCCAGGTTCCTGCTGCTTGTCAAGGCTCCCACCTTCTTGCATTACCTGACAGTCCGCCCTCCCACAGGAGCCATGGGCCGTTGCACGATGACCGGGCCCCGGTTGACCATGTCCTGCAGTTCTTCCGGGTTGCTAGACCGCTGCAACGCCGTTTGCAAGGTGATTTGTTTGCTGAAATAGAGCGAAACCAGGGATTGATTGAACGTCTGCATCCCGAATTTATCCTGCCCGGTCTGCATCGTAGAGTAGATCTGGTGGATCTTGTCTTCGCGAATCAGATTCCGGACTGCCGCATTGGGAATGAGGATCTCCATGGCCATTACCCGGCCGGATCCTGAGGCCTTGGCCAGCAAGGCCTGACAAAGAATCCCTTCCAGGACCAGGGATAGTTGGGCTCGGATCTGCGGCTGCTGGTGTGAAGGGAAAACATCGATGATCCGGTTGATGGTGGAAGCCGCGGAGTTGGTGTGCAAGGTCCCGAACGTCAAGTGCCCGGTCTCGGCCATCCTCAAGGCCGCTTCAATGGTCTCCAGGTCGCGCATCTCTCCGATCAGCACCACGTCTGGATCCTGGCGCAGGGCCGCTCTCAGCGCGTTGGCGAAGCTGTGCGTGTCGGAATGCACCTCCCGCTGATTGACCAGACACCCTTTGTGCCCGTGCAAAAATTCAATGGGATCCTCGATCGTCACAATGTGGTCATGTCGATCGCCGTTGATCTTGTCAATCATGGCGGCCAGCGTCGTGGACTTGCCGGCGCCGGTCGGCCCAGTCACCAGGATCAGGCCACGCGGTTTGTCGCAAAGGGCCTTTACCACGGGTAAGAGACCGAGGGCATCAAAAGTTCTGACCTCGTAAGGGATGGCGCGGAAAACGGCGCCCACCGCTCCCCTCTGATTGAAGATGTTGGCCCGAAAGCGGGCGAGGCCCTTGATGCCGAATGAGAAATCGATCTCCAGATTCTCTTCAAACCGGTGTTTCTGAGATTCTGTCAAGACGCTATAAGCCAATGTTTTGGTTTCTGCAGCCGTTAGAACCGGATAATCAGTCAGAGGCCGAAGATGACCGTCCACGCGAATCTGCGGCGGCGTATTGGTGGTGATGTGCAGGTCAGATCCGCCCGCTTCCGCCATTTTCTTCAGCAGCTCACTTAACGACAGTGTGAACATGCAACCCTGTGTTCCTTTCTCCTACTTGACGGTTTCCCTGACGACCTCTTCCATCGTCGTCATCCCCTCGCGAAGTTTCTGCAAGCCGCTGGAACGCAGCGTGATCATCCCGTGCTCAATGGCCTTCTTCTTGAGTTCCAAGGACGAGGCGCCGATCAAGATCAACTCCCTCAAGTCATCGTCGATCTCCATCACTTCGTAAAGCCCAACCCGTCCCTTGTATCCCGTGCTGTTGCAGGTCGGGCACCCCTTCCCGCGATAAGTCGCAATTTTCTTGGCTTCTGTCGGAGAGAATCCGGCGTCAACCAGGGCCTGCGAAGGCGTGCTGGTTTCCTCCTTGCATTCTTTACAGACTCGCCGAATCAAGCGCTGGGCACAGATTAAATGGACGGAAGTCGCGACGAGGAATGGTTCAATGCCCATATTCATCAACCGGCTAATAGTGGAAGGGGCATCGTTGGTATGAAGGGTGCTCAAAACCAGGTGGCCGGTGAGTGCTGCCTTAATGGCGATTTCGGCCGTTTCAAAGTCACGAATCTCACCCACCAGGATGATGTTCGGGTCCTGCCGCAGGAAGGAGCGGAGCGCCGCCGCAAAATTGAGTCCAATTTGTTCCTTCATCTGCACCTGGTTGATTCCGGCAATGTTGAATTCCACCGGGTCCTCGGCAGTCATGATGTTGGTGTCGATTTTGTTCAACTGGCAAATTGAGGAGTAGAGGGTGTTGGTTTTGCCGCTTCCCGTCGGACCCGTGACCAGCACCATCCCGTAAGGCTTGGCGATGGCGTATTGGAACTTCTTCAAAGACTCCAGTTCAAACCCCAGCCGAGTCATGTCCAACATCAGGTTGTCTTTGTCCAGCAACCGCAGAACCACCTTCTCCCCATAGAGAGTCGGCAGGACCGACACCCGGAAGTCCAGATCTCTGATCCGTCCCTCGGATTTCATCTTGACCTTGATTCGGCCGTCCTGAGGAAGACGCTTCTCGGAGATGTCCAGCTTGGACATGATCTTGACCCGGGAGGTGATGGCATCCTTCAACTTCAGCGGGGGGTTCATGATGTTGTAAAGAACCCCGTCAATTCTGAATCGGACCCGGAACTCCTTTTCGTAAGGCTCGATGTGAATATCGCTGGCGCCCCGCTTGAGTGCATTGGAAAGGATCAGATTGACCAGTTTAATGATGGGGGCTTCTTCGGCCGCCTGCTCCAGCCCCTCCAAGTCTATGGCTTCCTCTTCGTCGGGAGCCACCTCGAGGGAGGTGTCATCACCGCTATCGAGCTTCTGGTCCACGATGGCAATATCTTCCATGACCTTCTTAAGCTCGATGGAATGCGTGGACCCGTAGTACTTGTCAATGGCTTCACGAATGGCAGTTTCAGAGGCCACCACCGGCTCAATGTTAAAGCCCGTCATGAACTTGATGTCGTCCATGGCGAAGACATTGGTGGGATCGATCATGGCGATGGTCAGGGTGGAACCAACTCGGCTGAGAGGAAGTATCTGATACTTCTGGGCAGTCTCCACCGGAATCAGCTTTACGACCGAGGGATCGACATCGAAGAAGGAGAGATTGATGGAAGGAACGCCGTATTGTCGTGAAAGGATTGCCGTGATCTCATCGTCGGTAACAAAACCGAGCTTTATCAGGCAATTGCCGAGCCTTCCACCATTAACTCGCTGATATTCGAGGGATTCCTTGAGTTGCTGCTGAGTGATCAGGTTCTCTTTAACAAGCAGATCCCCTAATTTTGATGACATTGATCCTCACTCCCAGAGAGATTCTCGGCAAAAGACGCTTGTCACATTACTCGAAAAAGAGAAAAGTGACAAAAATTGTAAGTCCCCATGCTATTCGCAGCCTCCTTCTTTGTCAACGACGTTGATTTTATCAGTCTAACCTTATAGTATCTGAAGGTTAGAAAACCGCGGCTGATCACTTAGCAGTCCTCGCCCTCTAGTCATTTATGAGTTCCCCAGCGAAGAACCGAAAGACCGTAATCATTGTCCTTTCTGTCGTTGTCATTGTCCTTTTTGCGTTTTCCGTCATCCAACAGGCCTTCAACCTGACCCCTTATCTTGGTGCCCCGGAGCGCCAGATCACCCTCTTGCTTTGGGCCCTGACCTCGCTGAATGTCATATTGCTGACGATTTTCAGCCTGATCCTGCTTCGCAATCTGCTGAAACTGTATTTCGAACGGCGGAGCCAACAACTGGGTTCTCGTTTCAGGACGAAGCTGGTATTGTCTTTCCTGGGCCTTTCGCTAATCCCAGTCGTTTTCATGTCTTTTTTTGCCTACTTCCTGCTCCACCGGAATCTGGATAAATGGTTTAGTTTCCCTATCGATCATTTGCTGGAAAGTGTAAATGAGGTGGCTAACCAAGTCCAGCCGGATGCGCTGATGAATGCTGCCCTGTCGAGCCGGATTCTGGCCAGCCATTCGGGTCTGCGGGAGGTCGTTAATTCGCATTCACGAAGAGGAATTGCTGATCTTCAACAACTGTGCAAAGACTTGAATATTCGTTTCGCCCTCGTTCTCGACAGTTCGAACAATCCGCTTTTCCTTCTGACCCACGAAGGGCTGCTGCTGCCTGTCCAACCCGAGTTCCGGGAACGCACCCAGACGACTGGACTTCTGGACTGGAAGAGCGGTAGCCCCAGAATAGCCGATGCGGCCCTTCAGAAGATCATTGAAACCCCTAACTGGAGGGAATCGGTCCTGATTAAGCGGGACGGCGAAGGGGGAGAGCTAGTTTATGCTGCGACACGGTCACAATTTGAGAATCCCCCTTTTCAGATCGAGGTACTGGTGGGCTGTGAGTTGCCCGTGGAGATTGTCAAGCTGGTCGACCAGATCGCCAGATCCAGGACTTACTACAGGAGTTGGTCGGAAGAACGGAAGATCATCCGCTACAATTATTTGCTCTGGCTGGGATTGATCACCTTGTTGATCCTCTTCGCAGCCGTGTGGATCGGGCTGCATCTCTCCCGGCGCATTACGATCCCCATTCAGGCCCTGGCCGAAGCCGCCAACGAGGTGTCGCGCGGGAATCTGCTTCTGCAGGTTCGTTGTCCGGCGGATGACGAACTGGGTATCCTGATCACCTCCTTCAACCGGATGACTACCCAACTCTATGAGGGATCACAAAGCCTGGAGCAGACCAACCGGGATCTTCAGAGTTCCAATCAGGCCTTGGAGGAGAGACGCCGTTACATCGAAGCAGTTCTGGAGAATATTCCGACCGGCGTGATTTCGATCGCGCCGGACCTTTCAATCAGTACCATGAACCGGGCAGCCCTGGGAATGCTGGGGATCAGCGTGCACGCGTATGGAGGGAAAATCGATTCCATGTTCACGCCGGCGGATACCAGCGAAATCCGCGTATTGATTGCCAAGGCCAGCCGAGTGGGGATTGCCACGAAGGATATGCAGCTGCAGGTGCAGGGGCGGAAACTCTACGTCGCGGTTACCCTCAGTTCCTTATCCGCCAGTCACACCCTCTCTCCGGGCTACGTCATGGTCCTGGAGGATCTGACCGAAGTCCTTAAGTCCCAGAAAGCCAACGCCTGGCGGGAAGTGGCACGACGCATGGCTCACGAGATCAAGAACCCGTTGACACCAATCAAACTCTCAGCCGAAAGAATCATGAAGCACTATGAGCGAACCCGCCTTCCAGAAACTCTGTCTGCCGAGCAAGCCAGGCTCGATTTCGAAAAGGTCCTGCTGGATTGCCTTCAGACCATCTCCATGGAAGTCGGGACGCTCAAGAGCATGGTGGATGAGTTCTCGCGATTTGCCCAGATGCCCTCGGCCAATTTCATTCCGTGCAATCTGAACACCGTGATCGAGAATACGTTGGGTTCTTACAACGGACGCTTCCAGGGGGTCACGGTGGTGACGCAACTCTCTCCGGAGATTCCAGAGATCAAACTCGATCCTGAGCAATTCAAGCGGGTCTTCGTGAACTTGTTTGACAATGCCTTGGAGGCCATGGAACATACCCCCAAGAAGGAATTGACCATTGTGAGCAACTTCTATCCTCGAAAGGAGACCGTGGAGGTTATCGTGAAAGATACCGGCCAAGGCATCCCTGCTGCGGACAAAGAGAAACTTTTCTTGCCATACTTCTCGACCCGCAAAAGAGGCACGGGGCTGGGACTGGCAATCGTCAGCCGGATTATTGCAGATCATAAGGGTTACATTCATGTAGAAGACAACCAGCCCGCCGGCAGCCGGTTTGTCATCGAGATTCCGACGGGGTAAGGGTCTGACACCTGGCGGCTGCTTTTGTGACTGGAGTGTACGGACATTGGCAAGAAATTCGATTCTCGTGGTGGATGACGAAGTCGGCATTCAACGGACTCTCTCCGCCGTGCTGAAGGATGAGGATTTTCGGGTGGAAACGGCCGGCAGCGGCGAGGAGTGTCTGCGATTAATAGAGAACAAGTCTTTCGAGCTCATCCTACTGGATATCTGGCTGCCTGGTTTGAATAGACTGCAGACGCTGGAAGCCATCATGAAGATGAAGACCGGAGCGGCGGTGGTCATGATTTCCGGTCATGGCACCATTGAGACTGCGGTTAAAGCTACCCGTCTGGGAGCATTCGATTTCATCGAGAAGCCCCTGTCGATAGAGAAGACCCTGCTCGTCATCAAGAATGCCCTCGAGAACAAACATCTCCAGGAAGAGAACCTGGTTCTCAAATCGGAACTGGGTGCCCGTTACACCATTATTGGCCACAGCATTCCTATGAAGGCGCTTCGTCATCAGTTGGCTATTGCCGCCCCCACCAACGGTCGGGTGTTGATTTACGGAGAAAGCGGCACAGGCAAGGAGCTGGTGGCCCACGCACTCCACTATCAGAGCCTGCGAATCTCGGCTCCCTTCGTGGAGGTGAACTGTGCGGCCATTCCGGATGAACTGATTGAAAGCGAATTGTTCGGCCATGTGAAAGGTTCCTTTACCGGCGCCAGTAGTAACAAGAGGGGAAAATTCGAAAAAGCGGATGGAGGGACGCTGTTTCTCGACGAGGTGGGCGACATGAGTCTGAAAACCCAGGCCAAAGTGCTGCGGGCATTGGAGGAGCAAAGGTTTGAGCCCGTGGGCGCCAGTGCCCCAATTTCGGTTGATGTTCGGGTGATTGCCGCCACCAACAAGAATCTCGATGAGGAAATGGAGAAGGGTAACTTCCGCCAGGATTTGTTCTACCGGCTCAATGTCATCCCGTTCTACGTTCCACCGCTGCGGGAGCGGGTGGAAGACATTCCCATCCTGGGCAACCACTTTATCCAGGAGTTTTCCGATCTCTATGGGCGCAACCCCAAGGAGGTTTCCTCCGAGGCCATGGAGATTCTGGCTCAATATCCCTGGCCTGGAAATGTCAGAGAACTGAAGAATCTCGTGGAGCGACTGGTGATCATGACACCCTCTCTCCGAATTGAGGCCCGCCATCTTCCGTCGGTGGTGCTACAAAGAGGGAATGCACCCTTTGTGGAAGATCCAGCGGAGGCCCGAAATCTTTCGGAAGCTCGACTGGCCTTTGATCGGGATTACATCCTGAAGAAACTGGAGGAGAACAACGGCAACATCTCCAGGACGGCCGAGGTCTTAGGCATCGAGCGGAGTCACCTCTACCGTAAGATGAAGGTTTTAAAGATCAAGTTCGAAAAAGGCGACGGCCGGAAGCCGTAACCAACGCGCAGATTCGTCCAGTGCCCGGCTTATCGGGTACCATGTTCCTGTTCTGGCTGTCTATTCGAGGATCCCAAGACAGGTTCCAATTTTCGTCTCGGAGGTAGGTAATGTTGAGGAAACGGCCTTTGATCCTATTTACGGTCATTCTTGGTATCGGTTTCACTCAAGTAGGCAGTGTCTCTTCGCAATTAGATCGTACACGTCCCATCTATCAGGACCCTGCCCAACCCCTTGAAAAAAGGGTTGAAGATCTGGTCGGTAGAATGACTCTCATGGAAAAAGTAGGACAGCTGAACATGCCATGTGTCTACGTTTCCCAGTTGGGACAAGACGTCCCGAGC
>JBGPHY010000285.1:0-7245 GCA_041484625.1 Terriglobia bacterium
GGAAAGAAACAAGGTCCACCAGGGCCGCCCTCAAAGCATTATGCCCGGAACTAATACAAACGCATTAAACGGTGTGACCAATGAAAATAGGTAGCCACGCTGAGCGGAGCGAGGCGTGGGCATTTCGCAACAATGCATAATTCGTTTGTGTTAGCCTCAAACTCACAAGATCCGAGAGTGTAGAGTCACCTATGAGATTGACCCGTTTTGTCTGGATCGCACTGGTTCCGACGCTGCTGCTCTTTTTGGCGGCTGAACCGGGGGCACAGGTCAGTAAATCGGACAGCTCCGCTTCTAAGCCCGCGAAACCAACCGGATCACTTTCTGGACCCCCTTTCCCGCTTCAATTCACTGATATTACCCGGGCCGCTGGGATTCGCTTTGTCCACAATAATGGCGCCTTTGGTAAGAAGTATCTTCCCGAAACAATGGGGTCCGGCTGTGCATTCCTCGATTACAACAACGACGGCTGGCAGGACTTGATCTTTATCAATGGAATGGACTGGCCCGGCCACAAGCGCAACTCGTCTTATCCGGCTCTCTACAGGAACAACAAGAACGGGACCTTCACGGAGGTGACGAGAGAAGCCGGTTTGGCCGTGGAGATGTATGGAATGGGAGTGGCTGCCGGAGACTACGACAACGATGGGTTTGAAGACCTTTTTATCAGCGGCCTCGGTCCCAGCCACTTGTTCCGCAACCTGGGAAACGGGAAATTCCAGGATGTCACGCAGAAATCCAAGATCAGCAACGCCGACTTCGCCTCCAGTTGTGCCTGGCTGGATTTTGACAAGGACGGCCGCCTCGACTTGTTCGTCTGCAATTACGTCCAGTGGTCCATGGACAAGGACATCTTCTGCACACTCGACGGACAAGCCAAGTCCTACTGTACTCCCGAATCCTACAAGGGAGTTTCGTCGAGGCTGTATCGCAATCAGGGGGATGGCACTTTTGAGGACGTTACTCAGAAGGCCGGGCTTTTCGATCCCACCAGCAAGTCACTGGGAGTGACGGTTTTCGATTTCAACAATGATGGCTGGCCGGACCTGCTGGTCGCCAATGACACTCAGCCCAACAAATTGTATGTCAACAACAGGAATGGGACCTTCACTGAGCGCGGGGTGATCGCCGGGATCGCTTTCAGCGAGGATGGAACGGTCCGTGGGGCGATGGGAGTGGACGCCGCCGATTACGACGGTTCCGGCTTTGCCAGCCTAGTGATCGGAAATTTCTCCAATGAAATGCTGAATCTCTATCACAACGAAGGAAACGGCTTATTCCTGGACGAGGCTCCGTCCTCCACCGTGGGTCAGGCCAGCTTGCTCACACTGGCCTTCGGGTGTTTTTTCTTTGACCTGGACCTCGATGGAAGAATGGACATTTTTGTTGCCGACGGACACGTGGAAAACGACATCAACAAGGTTCAGAAACGCGTCACCTATGCTCAGCCTCCACACCTGTTCCTCAACCTCGGTAACAAGCAGTTTTCCGAAATCACCTCCCAGGTCGGGCCCAGCCTGAAGATTCCTAAGGTGGCCCGGGGCTGTGCTTATGGAGATATTGACAATGACGGAGACCTCGACTTGGTCTTGACCACCAATGGCGGACCGGCCTACCTCTACCGGAACGATGGAGGCAATGCCAACCACTACCTGAGAGTTAAGACGGTCGGGAGCCGCAGCAACCGCGACGGCATTGGGGCAATAGTTCGTGTGAAGCTTTCCGGCGGCACAGCCTGGTGCCAGGTCAAGAGCGGAAGCAGCTATTGTTCACAAAGCGAGTTGCCATTAACTTTTGGGCTGGGGAAACAGACGTCGGTCCCCATGCTCGAAGTCACGTGGCCGAGCGGGACCGTCGATCGCTATTACAATGTCGCCTCCAACCAGACGCTCACCGTGAAGGAAGGAACCGGCAGTCGGTAACCGGCAGCCTGTACCCCAGCCCTGTCCCTGCAATCAGGGTCATGCAATCAGGACCACATCTCATTATTTGTTAATAACGGTTTTACCCGGCGAGCAGTGTCTCTGTTGCCGGTGAGCAAAACTGCTGATCGACAGAAGAGTTGATGCTAAACTCCAACTCGAGGTGTTTGGCTTTCTGCCCGAGCACTCTGATGCACCTCATGGAGACACCAATCAAGATATGAAGCCTTTCAGACTCGGCCCTTCAAGGGCAGTTATCCTGGTCAGTTGGACCCTCCTAGTCCCGTTGATCGCAGGTCTCGCAATTTGGTCAGCCGGCCCTTTCTTTTCCGCACAAACAGGAAGGGCCCAGCTTACTCCGCCAGCTAATTCTGCCGTGGGGGAGCAATTGGTCTATTACAACAATGTCGGAATCGCCCTGCTGGAGCAGTTCAACTTTAAAGAAGCCATTGCGCAGTTCGACCGGTGCTTGAAGCTCGACCCGTCTTTCGTCCCTGCCCTCGTGAACAGCGGTCTTGCGCATTACTACCTCCAGGAGTACCCCCAGGCAGAAGAAATTATCAAGAAGGCGTTGACCTTCGATCCCAGGCAGCCGACAGCGTTGTTCGCTCTAGGAATGTTGTATCGAAACCGCAATGAAGTGGAGTCTTCCACAGAGACTTTCAAGAGGGTATTGGAGACCGATCCGGAAGACTCTCCTACGCTGTACCAGTTGGGACAACTTTCCTTGAGAGGGCAGGATTACGGCCAGGCCGAACGTTATTTCCGCAAAGTGATCCAGCTCTCCCCGTATGACACGGCAGCCCGTTACAACCTGGCCAACACGTTAACCCGTGAGGGGAACACCGATGAAGGCCGAAAGGCCATGCTCGAATTCAATCGATTGCGCGAGCAGGGAGGAATCACTTCGACTGGAACCCAGTACGGGGAGCAAGGTCGATATATGATGGCCATCGGAGAGTACCCGGAGATCCGGAGGCTATTTCCTCAAGAATCGACGTCGGCCCCGCCGGCAGGGGCGCCGCGGGTTCACTTCACTGATGTCACAGCTTCGGCTGGAATCCACTTCCAGCACGGCGCGGAGATTGGTCCCGGGACGATGGGCCAGCCTGTCCCGGCGAACCAGGTATCAATGGATTTCGCCAAAAAGAACTGGGTGTCCGGAATGGGTTCCGGCGGGGCCTTCTGCGATTATGATAGCGACGGCGTTCTGGACCTCTTCCTCGCCAATTGTTCCACTGACCCAGCCAAAGCCCGGGGTGTGTTGCTCCATGCCGACCGGCCGGGACATTTCGAGGACGTCACCGAGAAGGCGGGGATTCGTGCAGAAGGACTGGGCATGGAGGCCTACTGGGACGACTTCAACAACGACGGATTGCCTGACCTCTTCCTGACGTATTACGGCGCGAATCAACTCTACCAGAACAACGGCAACGGGACCTTTTCCGACATCACCGCCAAGGCCGGCTTGAGCTGTACGAAACACTGGCACCTGTCGGCGGCGGTAGCCGACGTGGATCACGATGGCGATCTCGATATCTATGTGGGCAATTACGTGGATCTGGCTCTGGCTGTACCGACGGCGGCAGTAACTCTTAGATTTCCTGACGATTTTCCCGGTCAGGGCTGCCATCTCTACCGCAACAACGGTGATGGCACTTTTACCGATGAAGCCAGAGAGGCACAGGTCCTGGATGCCCGGGCCGGGATTACTTCAGTCGGATTCTCGGATTATGACAACCGCCGGGACGTGGATTTCTGGACGGAATCCCAGGGCTCTGGAACCCATTTGTACAGCAACCAGCGAGTAGGAACTTTCCTCGACTGGCCCTTGGAATCCACCGGGAGACTGACGGGTTTCAGCTTGGCAGTGGGCGACTATAACAAGGACGGATGGATGGATCTGGCCATCCTCCCGCGCAGCGGCCCGCCCTGGTTGGTGAGAAATCTGGGGTCGGGGAAGTTTGACTCCGAGACCCTGAAGAGCAATGGCGAGGCCGCAACTCGGCAGTCTCCCGGCTGGACGGTTCACTTTCTGGATTACGACAACGACGGGGATCTGGATCTTTTTGTCCTGCGCGGCGCCTTCCGCTCGGGAGAAGAACCGGGCGGCGGACCGGAACTTTGGGAGAATCAGGGTGACGGGAAGTTCACCAATGTCACCTCCCGGGTCGGGCTGGACGCCTTCAAGGGGAAAGCCTATCGGAGTGCAACTTTCGGCGACTTCGACAACGACGGTGACACGGATATCCTGCTGACTGTCAATGGGGAGAGGCCTGTCCTGCTGCGGAACGATGGGGGGAATGAGAACCATTGGGTCAAGGTCCGGCTGCAGGGCACCAACAGCAATAGGCAGGGGATCGGCACCAAGGTCGAAGTAAAGGCGGGAACCCTTTGGCAGAAGGTGGAGATCGTCGGGGGATCCGGTTACCTTTCGCAAAGCCCGGCGGAAGTTATCTTTGGCCTGGGCTCCCATCCGGCGGTAGATGCGCTGCGATTGCTCTGGCCGGGCGGTGTCCTCCAGTCAGAAATCAATCTCCCCGTTAACCAGACCAGGACGATCAAGGAACTGGACCGCAAGGGCACTTCTTGTCCGCTGCTGTACACCTGGAATGGTTCGAAATATCAGTTCGTGACTGATTTTCTGGGCGGCTGTGCCATTGGTTACCTGGAAGAGCCCGGGCGCTTCAGCATTCCCGACACAGACGAGTATGTTCGCATCGAAGACTCGCAGCTCCGGCCCCGAGAAGGACTCTATTCCTTGAAGATCAACAACCAGTTGGAGGAAGTGCTCTACGTCGATCAGACCGAATTGCTGGTGCTGGACCATCCCCGGCAGTTGCACGTGTACCCCAACGAGCGACTGATGCCGGCTCCACCCTATCCCGAGTTCAAGGTGATCGCGGCTCGTGATGAGCACCCTCCCCGTGCGGCCTGGGGAAACCAGCACCAGGATGTCCTTCCTTTGATTTCCCGCGTGGATCGCAAGTATCCCATGGATTTTAAGCTCCTCCCGTTCAAGGGTTATGCCGAAGAGCACGAACTGGTCCTGGATCTCGGGGATTTGAGCGAGGCGTCTAACATCAATCTGCTGATGAATGCCTGGATCGATTACGCAGATTCGACCGCTAATTTTTCTGCCGCCCAGGCTGGCAGGACCCTGAGTCCTCCTTATCTGCAGGTTAAGAATCAACAGGGCCGATGGCAGACAGTGCTCCCGGAGATGGGCTTTCCCGCAGGGCTTCCGAAAACCATGGTCGTGGATCTGACGGGGAAATTCCTCACTCGTGACTATCAGGTCAGGATCGTTACCAATATGCGGATCTATTGGGACCAGATCCTGGTGAATACCTATGCCGGCCCACCGTCATGCCACCTGTATCGCCTCTCCCCATTGAAGGCAGATCTGCACTACCACGGCTTCCCCAGAGAGACCAGTCCGGACGGTGCCAAACCATTCATCTATGACTACGACTGGTTTGAACCCGTGGCTCCGTGGAAGAGCCACACGGGAAGATACACGCGTTTTGGAGACGTGACGCCGCTGCTGAAGGGGAAGGAAGACATGTACGTGATCATGCGCAACGGCGATGAAATCCAGTTGGAATTCGACGCGGCTTCCCTGCCGCCTGTTCCGGATGGATGGGCCAGGACCTTCTTCTTCTACGCAGATGGCTTTGGCAAGGATATGGACCTGCACTCAGGGGCTGCCGACACGGTAGCTCCTCTGCCCTTCCATCGCATGAAAGTCTACCCCTACTTGTCTTCCCAGAAGTACCCCGACAGCGATCGGTTTCAGCGGTATCAGCGAGAATTTAACACGCGCGAGGTGCCGGCCGTGGTGAGTCGGATCAGTGGAGGGTTTTGAAGAAAGAGTGTCGTCGATCCAGCGCTGTCCGGGCGGCATGCTGCGAGCTGCGCCGTTCATGGACCAGTCCTCCTAGGATGAGGACGTGAACCACGCGGCAGTATGGCTCATCCAGAATGCGACAGATATCGGCAAGGCCAAGCATCTGGTTGGCAAAGAGGTTGCAGATGGTCACTTCCTGTTGGGAGAACGGATCTAGGTGCGACATATCGGCAGGCGGGACGAAGTGGGCTTGCTTGATCCGAAACCCGTCCCGGTACTGGGTATCTGCTTCAGGCATGGGCAGCCTCGTGTCCGTAATCATACCCCACTGATCGGCCTCGACAATCTATTTCTCCAGCAATAATTGTCGTGCACTGTAGGGGTGCGCGTGTGCTTTGCCTCGACAGAATGTCTTGACAGCCCTGGGTGAAGTCTCTAAGATTAAAAGGTTTTGGGGCCGTTAGCTCAGGCGGTAGAGCATCTCCCTTTTAAGGAGAGGGTCGCTGGTTCGAGTCCAGCACGGCTCACCAACGCCAATTGAGTTGAATGCCTTGGCCACATTCTCCCCCAGGAAATTGCCATCGGATTGGCTCCAAGCTTGACCTCGATTGCTCCTGCCTCGGGTCCCGTTCGTCTAGCCCGGCCTAGGACACCGCCCTTTCACGGCGGCAACAAGGGTTCGAATCCCTTACGGGACGCCAATACAATAAATAACTTGAATACATATGTCCGACTTTCTAGGTTGATTTTGTGGGCCCTTGCCAAATCCAAAGACGTCCATCCGGCCGCGAGCCACTCTTGAAGCCCTCCAAACTATTTGCTTGCATGGAAGGCCCCGTTGTTTTCGCTGCTGCCTATACCAGAGTCGCCTCGAGCTCCGAAGCAACCGACTCGACGGCAGCGGCTACATCATAGAGAAAGCTATTTCGATCTGGAGACGGAATGTCATCGGGAATCGGCGCTGCCGGCTCATAGATCGTCTCTGTCATGCGCCCGCCTAAATGACGAACCCATGCCGGACTGATAGAATGCTGTTTACCATTCGGCAAGGCGTTCGGCTCTAATTCGTCTGGTCGCCAATTCGAGCATGCTATAACTCAATCGGTTCGCAAGATCGTTGAAAACCTGCTGCTTCTCGTCATCTGTCGGTTCCGGTACAGCAGGATCCCCGTGAACCGGATTCTGGATAAGGACATAAAGCCTGTCCAGAAGCTGCTTCCGCAAATCCGCAACCGGTTTCAGAGTGTCATACTCATCCGCCCATCCCGGGGTAGCCAACCGCCGAGAGAGAAACAAGACTGCGCCAACCAGCACTTCGAGTCGGTCCGGGCTGCCTACTCAAGAATTACCGAGAACAACTGGAACAGAACAGACTCCGTGATCTATGAGGAGAATATGATCGGAAAAGTCCCTACTGAGAAAGTGATTTCCGCGATGGAAACTGTGGCGCGCAGAACCTTGTCCAAGATCAAC
>JBGPHY010000286.1:0-7224 GCA_041484625.1 Terriglobia bacterium
ACCTCCCGGTCAGGAACCCGGCCATCTCTCAAGCTGAAGGGCTGACCGCTTTGGAAGGAAAGAATGCCGCTGAGTTCCCAGCCAACCAACAGTTGCTTTCTAATTCCCGTCCAGCTGGTCCAATAAGGGATTTGCCAGATAAAGTAGCCTGCCAGGCGTTGGCGTACATCGTGGTCCGATGACCCCTTGTCGATCCAGGGATTGAAGGCATCAAGAGGAAGAGACCCCCCACCGGCAGGATCATCTCCACCCAGAGAACTGACGTTGTCAATGGAATGGCTCCAGGTAAAGTTTGCCCCAAACTGCAGCCCAAGCCCATGCAGATTGAGGCTCTCGGCCATCAGCTCCATACCGTGGTAGGTGGAGTCTCCCAGGTTGTTGTAAGTATTGAAACCAGAAGCATTCCGAAACAACCTTTCTCCCGGGCGACCAGCGAGTTGACCGCTTCCGACCCGGTTATCATTCACCGGTCGATAGAGATGCCAGCCTCGCGATCCCAGGTAAGCCGCGCTGAACAGCAGCCGTCCGGGAAACTCATGATCCAAGGTCAGATTCCAATCCGACGTTTTGGCGGTTTTCAAGTCCTGGTCAAATCGAATGACCGCGCCGGGGGGAAGCAGAATGCTGGACACCGGAAGAATCGAATAGGGATCTTCAATCAAAGGGAGTGTGACGGGCACATCGGTCAGGCGAGTAATTGTATATGCCGGCGGGTTCAAGTTCTCCGAGGTGAACCCGGGCAACCGCTCGTAGAATAAACCGATACCGGAGCGAAGGACTGTTCGGCCGTGGCCGGTGATATCAAAGGCTAGCCCCAGGCGGGGACCGAAATTCAGCCTCCGGGGCAGATAATAATGGCCTCGATAGCGACCAGGAGCATCTATCACCCGAAGGAGTTGCCCATTGGCAATTTTTTCATACGTGTTGCCCCCTTCGCCGTAATAGAAACTCGCGTCCAGCTTTTTCTCGTCGCCAATCCGGTGCCCCTGTCCGAAGTACTCGTAGCGCAACCCCGGCGAGAGTGTCAGACGGGGTGACAGTTTCCAGAAATCTTGAACAAAAGCGGCCACATCGTTGTATCGATAGTGCCGGACAGGCGTCGAAGGTCCAAATGGCGCCGGTACCATCTCGCCGGGCACGCGTCCCTTCGGATCCAGCGAGATTTGAAAGGTGGAAAGCTCCCCACGGATGAATCCCGCCAGGTCCTGAAATTCCCCCTGCAGGTTCCGTATTACCGGAGTCTCTGTTAGGACCCGGTTATCGCGCAGTTGCACATATTGCCCTCCAAACTTGAGATTGTGCCTACCCTTGATCCAATTGATCGACTGATAAAATTGGTACGTGTTCTGGGGGCCGCCAAAGGCATTGCTGCCGGACGGCAGGGAGAGGGAGCGCGCCGCCCCTGTCGCCAAATCACCGGTAAAGGAAAACGATGGATACCCTGCGGAAGGTACCCCGGGATTCGCCTGTACAAGGCGATCGTAGACCAGGCGGGATTCTGAAAAGAAATTGCCGTGCCAGAACCGGGTCAGGCTCAAGGTCACGTTCTGGTTCCGGACCAAGGAAGGTTGATCTAATTCGGTCGAATAAGGCTGATTTACCGTGGCATATTGGCTGACCGTTTGAAAAGCATAGCGGCCAAACACGCTCGTTCTTGGGCTGAGCAAGTAATCAATTCGGCCAGTTGCCAAATACGTGTTTTGAGGCGAGCCTGCTCCTGCGTCAATAGGACCCGTACGCGAGGTTGCTGCAAACGCGGGAATCGTCACATATCCTGTATTGATACTGGAACCACAAAATCTACCGTAGGGACAAACCGTCCGGATGCTTACGTCCGTCGTGGAGAGTTGGGACGGGACTGGAAACCTCTGGAAGATGGCATTCGTTCCCGCCGAACTCACGGCCAGAAGTTCCGGCGTCGGCACGTAGTAGCTCACTCCGGCGGAACTGCGAACCACAATCGGTTCCAGGGCGGCGAAAAAGAAGGCCTTGTCACGATATAGAGGACCGCCCAAAGCTCCACCCAACTGGTGACGATTGAAAACAGGCCGAGGAATACCCCGGGCGTTGTTCTCGAATGTGTTGGCGGCAAAGGCCGAGTTTCGAATGAAGTCGTAAGCGGTGCCACGATATTCGTTCGTCCCAGTCTTGGTAACCACATTGGCAATGAATCCAACGTTGCGGCCATATTCGCCGGCAAAATTGTTGGTCATCAACCGGTACTCCTGAACGGCATCCAGAGGGACAATCTGCCCAGGACCGGTGTTGTAAGGTTCGTTGTTGTCGCTTCCATCCAGAAGGAAACTGCCGCTCTCCAAGCGTTGTCCATTCAGCGCGAAACCAATCCCCCGGCTGACGCTGGCCGGTGCAGCACCCGGGCTTAACGCTACAAAATCGTATGGATTCCGTGTCAATGTTGGGAGTTCGGTCATCGCCAGTTGGTTGACGGTGGTACTCTTCATGGCTGTTTCGGCCTGAACCAATGGCACCCCTTCTTCCTCTGTCACACTGGAAATGGCCGAGCCCACCTGCATGGAGAAGTTCAGAGCAATCACATCTTGAACATGCAACTTCACGCCCGGCTTAACGATTGTCCGGTAGCCGAACATCCGCACAATGACCCGGTAATAACCGGGGGGGAGACTAGGAATCCGGTAGTGTCCGGCCTGGTTGGTTTTGGCCCAATAAACCGTGTTCGTGTCGACATTGGTAACTTCAACTTGCACTCCAGACAACACTCCACCAATCGAATCGGTTACACGCCCGGTCAAGGTAGCCGTCGGGCTGGCCTGGACTGGAATCACCACGGCGAAAACCGACAGGGAAAGGATACCGGCCCACCAGTTGACGCAAGCTCGACTCCATGAAAGTCGTTGGGTCTTCAAGACATCTGCTCCCATTGAAGTATGCACGGAAGACCGGGGTTTTGTGTCAACCTCGGTCTGCAAATTCAGATAACTTACAGAAGAGCCTGCTCGGAAGGAACTTCACGGGTGGTTGGGATTCGCTTTCAGGTAGGCGTACATCAATTGTTGTCCCCTGGGTCTGATACTGCCACCCACAGGCTCGACCGTCACAAATACCGAATCGATCATGGCCAAAACCGAGGGATCATCATTTTTGAGCACCCAGCGATTCTGCTGTTGGTCATCCGATGAAAAAACCCCCAGGCTCTGAACCGATCCGGTTCTCGACTCAATTTGCCCCCAGGCCTGGAAACAGAATTTCTCCATAGACTTCTTCCTCTTCTCCAGGTCGTAAGCGTAAAAGACCAGAGATTTCCCTTCCGTATAGAACACCCGTCCGAACGGCTTTCTGGTACCACGGATATCCACGTCAGCTACATCGATGATATGGAGATTGCGCGCCCCCATCAATTCGCGGATTTCCTGGGTCGTAGCCAGCAGATCCAGGCTCTCCCTCTGAGCATAAAGCTTGTCGGTCAGTTCCTTGATCTGCGCCAGCTGAGCGGACATATTCGCCACTTGGATGGAACGATCTTGCTTCAACCTGGTTAATTCCTCATTCGCTTGGCGCAAGGCCACTTCCGTTTCCCGCAGCTTTTCCGAGTTCTGAACCTTGGCTTGAGCCAGAACCAGATCTGACTTCAGGGTAGTCAATTCTGAGGTTGCCTTTTGCAATTGGGCATCCAAGTAATGCACTCTGATCACGGCATTCTCGTAATCACGGCGCACCGTGGTCAACTCCATCTGGAGGCGATCTGGTCCTGTCGGCCCCTTCATTTCAGAGGTGGCAACCGGTAGGGAAGGAGAAGGCGCCGACTTAATGGAGACCAGTGAGGACGTCGCTGCTGCCGCGGTATTCAACCGATCGACCTCTGCGCTTAACCTAGCCATCTCCGCCGAAGCCGCCGCATACTTGGAGGTGGTTTGCTGAATCCTGACCCCCATCCAACCGAAGACAGAAAAGACGAAAAGCAGAGTCAGTGCAACCGCGTAGCGGGGAGGCTGCCAAGCCCATGAAAACGTCTCGAACCATCCTCGATGACTGCTTTCTTTCCCAGAAGTTTTCCCCAAAACCTCGTCGGAAAACTGGACCCCCTCCGAGGCAGCTCTTGCCAGGAACCGTTCACGGACACTCGCCTTGGACCAACGAGCGCCTTCTGGTCCAACTACCGTCTCTGTATGACCTGCCAGCAACGGCAGATGCTCATGCAGGATCTTGATGAACTCTGCCTGATTGGATCGGCACATACTACAGTCTCCCAAATGGGAACGCAGTTCTTGGAACTCCTCAGCAGAGATCTGCCCCAAGGCAGCCAAAGCTCCAAGTTCTTCAAAATACTCGTGGTTGATCTCGTCGGCTCTCCTCATGACAACCCTCGCGAAAGCATCAGTCCCCCTTTTTCTTGAGAGAGGACTGATCTTGCAGGAAATTCTTCATTTTTTTCAGGCCCCTATAATAGTAATTACGCACATTGGGCAGAGGCTCTTCCAACTGTTGGGCGATCTCCTTCAGCAGGAACCCCTGAAAGTACGCCAACTCCAACGTCTGCCTCTCCTTCTCGTTCAGGGCCTCGAAGCCTTTGCGGATGACTCGCGCACACTCTTCGTAAGACAAACCATTCCAACCGTTAGACTTATGCGGAAGATCCCAAGGCTCCAGTGGGGAGTTTTCCCATACATCATAGAAGTTTCTCAAGTTGAGGTATTTCTGCCGATTCAGGCTTCGATGATACGCATATTGCAGAATCCAAGTCTTGGCGCTTCCTTTGGCCGGATTGAACTGTTCCGACTTTCTGTAGACTTCCAGGAAGACATCCTGCATAAGATCCTCTGCTTCCCCATGGTCCCGAAGGATCCGGAGGGCTACGCTCAGCACCAGCCGAAAATGGCGATCAAAAAGAACTGCCAAGGCATCATGCTGACCTTGTTGAAGTTGCTCCATCAGTTCTTCGTCAGATCTGTTCTGGAGTTGTTGAAGCGTCACTTGAACTCCCTGTGGGCCTCGAGCGTCCGCACCCGAGAGTCCACAATTCTCACAGACCTGCATTAAGTATGCAGTCCAGAATGTTCTTTTGTATCAAGAGAAAACATGACTTTCGATAATCCTCACACCGGCCTGTTCAAGTTCCATGATCGCTTTGCGGAGGTCTCCAGAATGCAGTCCCACCCCCCGGCAACCATCCTCCACAAGATAGGTCCCAAACCCGGCCTGTACGGCGTCCAGAGCAGTGTACTTGACACAATAGTCGGTCGCCAGACCTGCTATGAAACAGGATTGGACCCCTTGCTTCTTCAAGAATTCTCCCAAACCCGTGGATTTTCGGTGCCCGTTGTCAAAGAATCCGCTGTAGCTATCGATGGAGGGATCTGTGCCCTTTTGAAAAATATTACAAACCCTTGTCAGATCCAGAGTCTCTACGAAATGGGCACCATGAGTGCCTTGGACACAATGAATGGGCCACAAGATTTGGGCCAATCCGTTCAATTCAACAACATCAGCGGGAACTTTCCCTTCATGATTTACTGCAAAACTTCCGTGATTGGCTGGATGCCAGTCTTGGGTGGCAACCACCAGCTCAAACAATGGCATCAGCCTATTGGCCACAGGAATCACTTCGTTGCCCCCTGGTACGGGTAAGGCCCCACCAGGGGTGAAGTCATTTTGAAGATCGACCAGAATGAGCGCTTTCATCAGCGGAATGAGCCTGAAAAGACTCCACGTAGGCACGAAGCTCTACCAATTCCCGGTCAAATCCACCCGAGAGAATCGGGAATCGGCACCACGTCTTTGGGTCGAGGTTCTCATCATCGACGTGGAAAGAGGGAGCGTAGCGCTCCCGCTTCCACTGGTTTCTGCACCAAAGCTGGAAAAACCGTTCCACCCATTTTCCAAGTTGCTGCAAAGGAAAAATGCTAAAGGAGGGCCAAATCAGCTGGAAAACCTCCACCGGCATTAATTTGTCGCGGATGGCCGCCCGTTCAATAGCATCCAATAATTCATAGGGCATGAGATCCTGCTCGTCGGTCTGACCTCTTTCCGGGGGGCGAAGTTCAGCCGTGGGTGACTGCGAATTGACTGATGCAAGGGCCGGAATCGGGTGGAGCCCGGCCGGTCCAGTGGACTCCATCCATTTCAGCCATCCCCTCAAGAATGCCTTATCGATCCCGGCGACGAGGCTCAACCCGCCGGAAATATCCCCGTCCATGGTGGCGTAACCCACGGCCGCCTCGGAACGGTTGCTGGTCGATAAGAGGAGAGCATTACGGAGATTAGCCAGCATCCACACACCCGGAGAACGAACTCGAGCCTGAATGTTCTGGAGGGCCAGATCATCTTGGTTCCATGTTAGTTCCCTTCCAAGGGCCCTGGACACCATCGACACGTACTCTTGGACCAACGTGTCCACGTCCAGCTCAAGAAACTCCGCCCCTATGGCCTTGGCCACATCACGGGCTGCATTGCGAGTGGTGGACGAACTGTTCCGAGTAGATTGGTAGACACAAAGCAGCAGAGTTCTAACCAATTCGTGAACACTCCGGAAATCCTTCCAGGGGATGGGCAGCTTAGCCAGGAAGGACTCCCTTCCTAATTCCCTGAGGCCAAACTCTACCATGAGTGCTACCAGGCAGGAGATAGCCGAGGAGTCAGCTCCTCCGCTCAGCGAGACTACAAAACCTTGCGAGCGGCTTTTCCTCAAGTAGTCAAACAGCGCCAGGGAAATAGCCCGGGCGAATTCCTCCTCCTTAAGGTTGGGTCCATTCTCCCAAGAGGAGACCTGGATCTGCGACTTAGCCGGCGAAGCTGATGGGAAGCGAAACTCAACCTCGACACAATCGTCCGGGTGATCAAGTAACACCGGATTGAAACTGCCGCTTCGGGCCTGACCCATGCGTGTGGCGTCCACGTCGATGATCGCACTGCTCAACTGAAAGCCCGCAAATGAGAAACGAGGCCCCGAGGCCACCAGTTTTCCTGTGGAAGCAATCAGCGCTCCCCCATCATAAATCGCGCGACCCGCTTCATTTCCCAGCAAGTTTGAGTAGACGTAACTCACACCGAAGGCTCGAGACCCTTCCAGGACGAATCGTTTTCGTACTTCATACTTGCCAAATGCAAAGTGGCTGGCGCTGGGGTTCAAGATCAGATCCACACCCTTGAGAGCCAACCCTCCTCCTGGACGATTGGCCACCCAGGCATCTTCACAAATCTCAAAGCCAATCTTAATACCATCGCAGTTGAAAAAGATATCTCCCAACG
>JBGPHY010000287.1:0-7201 GCA_041484625.1 Terriglobia bacterium
AGACCTGTGCGAAGACATAGTGTCCCAGAGGGTCATTGGGATGCTTGCCCAGATACCAGTCCAGTTCCTTGCGGGCCTCTTCCCGCCGCGATTCTGTGAGACCACAGGCTCGGGCGCGGTCCCTGCGAGCAGCATCATCGTCTGGCCGCAGCCGCAGATACTCATCGTAAACGGTAGCCGCATCATCGTGGTAGCCCGCATCCTCTGCGACCCGGGCCAGCATCAGTAGGACATCGGCACGTCCGGGGGCCTTCTGGCGGGCCTGAGCCAGCACGAAGAAGGCCCGGATATAGTCCTGGCGAGCGGCTGAGACCCTCCCTATTTCCAGCAGCAGATCGACGTCGCTCGGGCGGATCTTCAGGGCAGCCTCCAGGGCCCGTTGGGCTCGATCATAGTGCTCGGCGCGGGCTGCAACCCGACCAAGATTGAAAAGGATGTCGAAGTCCCCGGGTTGCTGAGCCAGCGCGCCGTTTAAGGCAGCTTCAGCCCGGTCGTAAAGAGCCATGCGGGCGCAGGAGACACCCAGCAGAAATAACAGGCGCGAGTCGCCTTGGGCCTGCTTCTGCAAATTCTCCAGCATCGTCAAGGAAGCCGCGGGTTTTCCGGCACAGTGCAAGGCCTCGGCCTGCAGCAACAAAATGGTGGGATCCCTCTCCTTGATCCTGGCCAAATATTCTAGAGCTCTCTTTCCCTGTTTTTGTTCGGTGGCAATTCGGGCCAACTGCAGGTTGGCATTGGCATGGACTGGATTGATCTGAAGGAGTTTCTCGAAATAAGTGTGGGCCTTGGCTGGCTGGCCACACAGGAGATAATGGTTACCGGCGTTATTTAGGAGCGCCGCAGAAGGGGAACCCTTCGCCAGAGCTGCCTGATAGAATCCTTCCGCTTCGTCGCATTTTCCTTCTGCATCCAGTCGGGCTGCCTCTCGCAACGACTGGGGCTGAACAACCATGGAAAAAGCAACAACTGACCCCAGAAACAAGACAGTCCTGCCGGCTTTCTTGAGCATACAGACAAAATAGTAATAGGAAATCCACTGGTTACCAAATATATCCTGACAGCCATGTCGTCGGCCAGTTCAAACGCTCTGAGCTTCGTGTGGTCACGCATGTTTTTTTCCGATTACCCAACCTGGCCGAGCCAGAACCAAAAGGGAAAAGATCATTAACCACAGAGAACACAGAGGGCACAGGGGGACATGATGGGGAAATAGTCTTAATCCGATTCGCGCTAGAATTAGGCAAAGTTATAAATTCATTATTTTCTTGAAGATGTGGACTCTCTATGCCTCTGTGGCCTCTGTGGTTTATTTTCTTGTCCCTAAGACACGAAACTGAACGATTATGGGACCATCAGCTTACTTAACGAGCAGTCACTCCGGAACATGGTTGTGGATGGCAGACCCCCCAAAAAAAAGCCCCCTCTCACCCGGAAGGGAGGAGAGGAGGCTTGTAAATGGCCTACCCACGGCAAGGCTTCAGAATTCTATTCGAACCCCCAATTGTACACGTCGCCCAAAGGTTAAACCTGCCTGGTCGATCGATTGGCCGAAGTTGCTACTGTCGACACTAGTGATCGGATCCCCCCAACTCATGTTGTTCAGCAAATTGAAGGCATCCGCTTTCAACTGCATCCTCACTCGCTCTGTAATGTGAAAGTTCTTCGCCAGGGAGCTGTTCATGCTAAAAACCCCAGGCCCGGTCAAACCGGAGAAGCTCCAGGGGTTGGTCCGTGGCGTAAAATCCGGCAGCCTCTGGAACCCCGAGGTATTGAACCATTGCTGCGGGGTGGGATTGGATACTACGGGACTGGTGCCGTCCCAGAGCATCCCGCCAAAATTCAGCAAATTGCCAGAACGCCAATAGATCACGCTACTAAATTGCCACCCCCCCACAATGGCATCCAGCAGCCAGGGAGCTTTGGCCATATATGTCCGGCCCTTCCCCAGCGGAAGGTCATAGGTCTCGGCGAAGGTGATGCGGTGACGGTAGTTAAAAGGGTCTTGCCAAGTGTAATTACGCTTATAGGTGGCAATGTCGTCATAGAACCGCTGATCCTTTTCAACATGGTAGCTGTAACCGCCCAGAATCGAAAGACCATGACTGTAATTTTTCTGTAGCTTGATCTGCAGGGCCTGGTACTTCATAGCGCCGCCGGGTTGTCCATCCACCACATAAATGTCCCCGTATTGCGGATAAGGTTTGGCCAGACTGGTTACGTCCACTTGCGGTTGATAGCGCAATTGGCCAGGAAATTTTTCCACCGGCAGTATGTTGTAGAAAGGGTTATCGATTACCGCCAGCGTTTGTTCCTTGTAGGTGTAGCCAATTTGGGGATCGACCTGATTGATGTTGTAGTCCGAGTGAAAGACCTGGCTGGTGTGGTTGCGGAAATAGGTGACATCCAAAACCATCGAACCCGGCAGTTGTCTCTGCACGGAGATGTTGATGCGATCGCTGTTGCTGCGGGCCCGATCGGGGGCAAAATAAGTAATGGAATTTCCCAGCATGGTGTAAATGCCGAGACTCTTCTCATAAGAGGGGGCAACAGGATTAGACGCCGGGAAGGGGTTGTTCAACTGCATCTCGGGGACTCCCTGGATGGGACTCGGCGCCCCGGTAAAGTTGCTGTATCCATACAAGTTGTAACCACTGAGTTGATCATGAGCACTATTGGTTGTCCAAGGGGTCACATAACGTCCGTAGGCTCCTCGCAAGACCGTTTTGTCATTCAAGCGGTAGGCGGCTCCAATGCGCGGGGAAAGAGACCCCCACCCACCGTCCCAGGCACCCTTGTGCTGATCGTCGGCAAACTGAAAGGCGCCAGTCATACTCCAGGTCCCGTTATAGAACTGTTTGACAGAGTCCGGCATCGTGATCCCCTGCAATTCCGGGATGGGTGCCTTCAGGTCTAGGGCACGGGTCTCCCGGTTTTGCGTGTCGTGGAAGGGCGATTCATATTCATAGCGCAAGCCCAGGTTCAGAGTCAGATTTTTTGTGATCTTCCAGTCGTCATTGAGGTAGAAGCCGTAAAAACGTTCCCGCGTATCCGGCTGTATATTGACCGGAAAGCCTGTGGCGCCACTGTCCCAGTTGTTCCCGTTGCCGCCTCAGTTTGTTGCTATTTGGGTCGGGACAATTGCCCCCAAAAGGAATGTCGCATAAGGATCGCCCGATAACAGGAGGTTCGGATTGTTATAGGTTGCCGAGGTGGGTAACCCGTCAAACCCGAAACCGGGATTGACCAGCAGCAGCAGGCTGTTGGTGTTGGTGCGCCGATAGTCCACCCCGGTCTTCAGGTAATGCTTGCCATACTGCTTAAGGAGCTTTCCGCTGAATTCCCAGGCATGGGGAGTTTCATGCCAGTAACCTCCCCCCGGCCCCATGTGAGTACAGGGCGTGTTCTCCTGATTGCAGACGCTCATGCGCGGAATCAGTTTCGGTATACTGGGATCCGCGAACAATGGAGCGTAAAAATTGGAATCAGGGAAGACGCCCGCCCAGGACCATTCGGGAGCAAACTCGGTGGCGAAGTGGGACACATCTGTGAAATTGTGATATCCGCCGTGGAAGTTGAGGACGGTCGTGGGACTTAGGGTGTAGGTGGCATCTCCTGCAAAGGACTTCATGTTGTAGTCTGCGCCCCGGTCCGACATGAACATCGGCGAACCGGTAGGATTGCCGGTCACCCCAACCGGAGTGAGTGTCCGGCTGAACCTGCCGTATACCCTCAGCTTATCATTCACGATATAATCCGCCCGATCGGAAAAGTTCTTGTAAGGGTATTTTATTGGCGTCGAGACCACGAAGTTGTTGGTGTGGAAGGCGTCGATTCCCGGTCCGTTGGCTTTCCAGAGTGCTGCCATGTATTTTGCCGAAACAGGGGCAATTCGATCGGCCGGGATAATATTGTTGGGAAAAGGCGTGCGGGTAATCGTGCCATCAGCTGCCGTCTTGGTCGTCCAGGGATCGTAAATCACTCGCAGCTGTCCGTCATCTGTCAACGTCTGTGAAAAATCCCCGTTCCGCTCCGCGTCGGTAGGAACCGTGTTGTAAAGCATGGCGGGTTCGGTCTTGTCCCATATCTCGAAGCCAAAAAAGTTGAACAGCTTGTTCTTGATAATGGGACCACTAAAGGTGGCGCCATACATGGTGTTGCGGGTCTGGTTGGTGGTCTGGTAAACGCGGTTTTCCAGCGCATTCCGTTTGGGACGCTGCCCCTGAACAAAGGCGTTTCCATGATATTCGTTGGTGCCCGCCTTCATTACGACGCTGATGGCGGAACCGGAACTGTGTCCGAATTCAGCGTCGACCGCATTCTGCTGTATATTCACCTCCTGCACCATGTCGGGTGAGGGAACATAACCCGTCTTCACGCTGATCCCAGAGGGACTGCCGTCCACCTGCAGGTCATTGGTAAATTGGCCGCTGCCTCCGATCCGCAAGTTGTTGGACGCCCAGGTGTCATAGGGGTTGTCCTCACCCCAGGAAGTACTCTCGACAGCCGGATCGAGTTGCGCCAGCAAGAAAACATTGCGATACAGTTGCGGCAGAGACTGTGTCAGCTTGTTGTCAACGGTGGTCTCTAGTTTGGAGGTGCTGTACTGCAAGGAGGCCGCTTCCGCCGTGACTGAGACTGTTTCCTTGATTTCTCCGGGCTTCAAGATAGCATCCACAGTCAGGTCGGCCCGGGAAGGCACGGCGGTGTTTTCCTGCACATATTTGCTAAAACCTGCAAATTCCACACTAATACTATAGGTGCCAGGCTCCACCAGGTCGAACAGGTAATGGCCGGTATCATTGGACTGACGGACCGCGGCCGCGCCGGTTTTGATGTTGAGCAAAGTTACCGTGGCCCCTACGATAGACGCACGACTCGAATCCATGACAGTCCCCTGGACTCTGCCACGGTATTCCTGTCCGAATACTGCACTCGAGAGCAGGACTAACAATGCAGCCACACCTGCCATCGAGGACAACCTCTCATGCACCTTTGACATGGACTCCTCCTTTCGGTTCTTGGCCCTTCATTAGACTACTCATGGCGATGCGGAGTGGAAATTTCTGCCGCAGACTGCGGCCAGGAAAGGAACAGCACTGCTACTTCGAACGAATAAGAATCCTAGTAATTGCTCAACATCGCCTATATACGAAACATCACTTTGCCTTCAAAAAGGCATAGTATACCCTATCTTAGGAATTTTTTTTCCTTTTGCAATCTATTTCTTTTATTTTTTTGTCTTTTACTTTTAAAGAGCAATGCCCTTGTATCTTGCGTAAGATTCCATGATGGAAGTTCCTTCAAATCGAGGTGAGATTATGCGTTACTTTCGGATTCTTCAAGTCGGGCTGGTACTGATGTTGCTTGTCTGTTTGATAAGACCTGCCCATTCTCAGGCGACTCAAGAATGGAGGCCCAGCACCGACTGGGGACACTGGCGGCTTGGGCAAAAGGCCGATCTCGATTTTCTTCAAAAGAACCATTTGACTGTTACGTTTGGGGAAGGTGTGCCCAATTTCGAACAGGGAAGCCGCAAGGATTTTGATGCGAAGTTGGAAAAGGCCAAGGCGGACAATCGCGCCTTGCATGAGAAGGGCTACATCGTCCTGCGTTACATGTCGAGTTCCATCAATGGCCGCTCCGCGACGAGCCAGGATACACCGACTCGAGACCAGATTGAACTCTTGAGATTCTACAACCGGAACTGGAACGAATATGAGGACTACATCGGTCCTAAGCCATCGGAAGACCCTACCTCCTGGCTCATGGTGCGCGCTGACGGGACCTTCCCCTACTATCGCTATGCGCCTTATGGGCGGCAGCCCGGCAGTGCATTCGAAGCCTGGGGTTGCCCGAATAATCCTGACTATGTCCGGATGATGGAAGGGCGTATTCGGGCCACAGCGGAAAGCGGCATTGACGGGACCTATATCGACTGGACGCAAATAGCCGGGGGAACCTGCTACTGCAAATACTGCAGGCAAAACTTCCTTGCCTACCTGGAAAAGCTGCTCCCCAAAGAGATCGGGAAAGCCAAGTACGGTGTGACGGAATATCCGACCTTGGAGTTGCCGAAAAGGCGCGGCGAGAAATTCTGGATGGAGTGGGTAACTTTCCGTGGTTACACGGTGGCCGAGTACCACAAACACTTGCGTGGAATTGCCCGGAAATACAACCCGCATTTCATGATTTCTGGGAATGTTTTTGGAGGATTCGGCTATGGACCGATCGCCTATGACGCTGCCGGCAATTTGGAGATGTTGGCGCGAGAGGGATACGAGGATTTCATCTATTCTGAAATCCAGGAATTTCTGGACAGCGCCCCTCGCAAAAACGATGAAGGAGTTAAAATCACGAACAGTCCAGCCTTGAAATTCCTGGCCGCCGCTACTCACGGCAAACCGACGATCGTTTACGCCACGGAGATTACTCCCCCGATCTTCCCTAACCCCAACGAGAAGTGCCTAAGTGCCATGGCCCAAATCAACATAGCCGAGGCGGAAGCCAACCATGCCATCTTCCGCGAGAAGCGTGAAACTCCTCCGGGAGCCACACAAATGTACGAGTTCCTGGGAAGCCATGAAGAAAAACTGCTGACCTGCCAACTCCATAGCAACATTGCCATCCTCGCTTCGCTCAATCAGTACCTGGCTGACGAACTGAGTTTTGCCTTCAGCACTTCCCGGGTGTTCGCTGACAAAGGGATCTCCCACGTGATGATCGTGGAAGATGACCTGCTCCAGGGGAACCTGGGAAAATTCGAGCTGGTGATTCTTCCTTATTTGCCACTACTCAGCGCGGAAAAGCAAAAAGTCTTAATGCACTACGTGGAACAAGGGGGAAAGTTGTTAATCTTGGGCGAATGCGGTCTGAAAGACCAGTACAATCTGCCGCAAAGTCCGGTGCCGTTGGTGGAGTTGTTGGGCCAGCTGAAGTATCCGAAATTGCCGGTTTCCAAAAAAGTGCAAAAGGGAGAGGTGCACTACTTTCCGCTAGTGATTCCGGCCAATCGTTTCCTGATCCCCATGAAGGCTAAAGGAGAGTACACCACCTTCGGTCCAACCATGGCTGACCTTTTTGCCGACATTCCGGAAGGCTACACTCGTAATCACATTGACCCTGCCTTGAGAGCAGCGTTGGAAAAGCTGGCTGACCAGACACTGAGTCTGTTGGGGGAGCGAGTAAGTCGCCGGGAGAAGAA
>JBGPHY010000288.1:0-7189 GCA_041484625.1 Terriglobia bacterium
AGGCCAAATCCTTCACGCAGACTCTTTTGAATGATAATCGTTGAGGCCTGCTGAAGTGCATTGATCTCTGTCGGGCTCCAGGGAGGCAAGCTTAGGATATGGACGTCCGGATCCTCCTGGGCAGCCTCTTTCACCTCTTCGAGGACCACTCCACCTTCCGGATCGTCGTCTGCCGCTCCACCGGCCAGAACCAACTGGCAGTCGAAGTATCGCTTGACAATCTGATAAGCCTTAATCACCCCCACCGGATCTTTTAAACGATCAAACCGGGAGATTTGTGTCAGTGTTGGCCGTGCCGGATTGATGCCGAAACGTTCCACTATTTCCCGAACAAGCTCAGGTTCAAGACTCCGGTTCTTTTCAGACAACGGATCAATGCAGGGGAAAAAGAGATATTGGGGGATTGGGAGTTGCTGAGCGAATTCCGGGGAAGAAAATAATGCCCCATCGTAGCGATTGACCCAAGGTTCAAGGAATCGCCAGACGATGGGGTTCGGTCGGGAGAGATCGATATGGCAGCGCCAAATCCAATGCCCCGAATGGTGGCGGGGCCCGCTGATCAATGCCAGAGGCTGGGGATCGTGGATGACGATGAACTCGGCATCCATCTGCAGGCGTGTCAAGTTCTGCTGGTTATAAGCAAGAAAAATCTCGAAGCACTCGGGCGGCATACGGTATGGCCCCCCGTGCAGTGCATTGTGAAAAGCTTTGGTGATTTCAAAAAAGTCGTTTCCCCCAGTGATGACATCCCATCGAACAAAAAGGCCCAGTTCCTGGAGGATGGGAACAAGCCGGATGAGCATTTCGGCCACGCCTCCTCCGATCGCGGTCGAGTTAACCATTTGAACGGTTCGACCTTGGAGGCGACCCGCCAACGCCCGAAGATCACCGATTTCCTGTTCCCCCAACAGGGGCTCATAGTCGCTAAGGTGAATCAATCGTTCTGTGGGCATCTAGGCGCTCATTGAGCCAATTCCTTCTCAACCAGGCCGACAAGGATTGAATGAGCACTCTCGAGGGTGTTGGTGTACAGGTCTATCAGGTTGGCTCGTTGAGCCAGGGTGTTCAATTCCAAGCTGTTTTGCAGCCAATGGGAGAAATCATTAGTGTGAAGTTGAACGCGCAACCGGGAAGCAATGAAGTGGTAGTAAAAGGAAGCGTGGCTCAACTTCTTAAGCCCTTCGAGGAACTCCTCAAGGCTCCTGGCCACCAATCCCAGTGGCATTGCTACTTCAATAGCCTCACAAAAGAAGAACGGTTCGAAGGCTTCTTGCCCGGCATAATGAGGGTGACTGTCGCAGTATTCACTAACGGCACGACGCAAGTCGCAGCGCAGTTCTGCCAGCGAACGGTAATTGCGGATATCCAGGCTGGCCAATTGTTCGGCGAGCTTCACACGGTTGCAGGCGGCCAGGACCCATTGCGCGAAATCATTCGAAAACCCTTCAGTTAGAAAATGATGCCGGCTCAGGCTCTGAAAAGTGTGGTAAAAGATTGATGCGTCGCCGGATTTCTCCAGACCCTCGCCCAGTTCGGCTAGCGTGGTGGCCTTGAGGTTTCCAATGCGTGTGAGGTATGATGCCGTATAAAATTGAAACGGACACTCGGTTGTCCTCAATTGATGATGGCCTCCAGTCTCTCTAGGAATAGTCGCACCTCACTAGGATTGCGCAAGTAGAAGCGGGCATTCGTTCGACGCCTCCTCCCGACATGAATGCTCAAGCCACGAGGAATAATCGCAAAGGCAGACTCATCCGTTGCGTCGTCCCCCACAAAGATAGGCAGTGTGGACTTGGCATATTTTGCCACGAGGGCCCCAACCGCCGGGCCTTTTCCGTCGATCTGACGCGGGAGCAGTTCCCAAATTCCTTTGCCTTCCAGCAGGCGGATATGCGGCTTTACAGATTCAAGAACCCGGGCGACCACTCGACGCCCGGTTCGCACAGCGTTCGGCGTGGCACCACGGAAATGGATCGCCAGGCCAAGATCCTTATCCTGCAGCCATAACCCGTGTGAATGGGGGAGCTGCTCCCCGAACATTCGTTTGGCTTTCCGCAACATTTCTCTCTCAGTGGCCAGACAGGAGTGAGCACGTCCATCCCATCCAAACACACCCAACAAGCGGACGCCTGGAACCGGGACTAGCTTCCTCAGCTCAGCACGAGGACGTCCACTGATGATATAAAAAGTCAGTCCCTTCTGTTGGGCTAGCCGGCGGAGGAGGCGACGGAGTGACAGATTGAGCTTCACGGCGTCCGGGCGGTTCCGGAGAGGGATTAACGTGCCGTCAAGATCCATGAACAAGACTCGCCTCTTGGCGGACATGAGCTGAGACCTGACTTGTGGCCAACAATCAAACAAATGACAGGGATGGTGGGTGCCAGTGTAAAGAGACCCTCGCTTCCAGCCGCTTAGACTATTGGGAGATATCCGTGTCTGGGATCTTGCGCTATTTCGCATGAAATAATGTTGCTCTTCTCGCTGGCAGAGGCAGTTTTGCCGATTGCTTTGAGGGGTGACAACCTCTCCCCCGGCCATCCCGATTCGGCCGGTTCAGGCATGTCGAGACGGATTTCGAAGAGCTGAGTAGTCAAATCAGCAGCCCAACGATAGATGTTAAATCCCCTCACTACCTGTCGCATGCGGCGCATCCGCGCACTTCTTTCCGCAGGGTTCATCTCCAGAGCAAGCCGGATGGACTCTGCCAATTGTTCGGTATCATAAGGATTAACAATCAGGGCGTCACAGAGTTCCCGGCTGGCACCCGTAAAACGGCTGAGGATCAGCACCCCTTGTTCGTCTTCCCGAGAAGCCACAAATTCTTTGGCCACCAGATTCATTCCGTCATGCAACGAGGTCACCAGACACAAGTCAGCAGCCCGATAGTACTGTCCAATCTCCTGGTGGTTGTGATGTCTCTTCAGGAAGACGATGGGTTTCCAGGCGGCAGTCTGGAAGCGTCTATTGATGCGCTCTGTCTCAGATTCGACCTCCTCGAGCAGGTCGTGATAGCGCTTGATGTGGGTACGGCTGGGTGCTCCAATTTGTACAAAAGTGAATTTTCCGCGGTAGGCGGGATATTTCTCAATGAAGCGTTCTACCCTTCGGAGGCGTTCGAGGATTCCCTTGGTATAATCCACACGATCCACTCCCACACCCATGTATGTTGCTGCCACCCCTATTCCTTTCAACAGAGCTGCACGTTGGGTAGAAGAGAACCTGGGTGGAGAGCTCCACCCGGTTTCTTCTTCTGGAAAGGCAACACTGATGGGAAATGGCCTCACCAAGGTCAAATGGTTTCGGCGATTCACAGCAAATGATTCCCAGTCGATCCGTGATTCGAGCGCGCCGTCCACTGTCTCCAAAAAGTTGTTGCAATGTGACTGAATGTGAAACCCCACCAGGTCGGCACCCAGTAAACCATCCAGCAATTCCTGTTGCCATGGACAAATCCCAAAAGCCTCCGGGTTCGGCCAAGGAATGTGCCAGAAGACGGCCACACGGGCATCCGGGCGTTTCTGTTTCACCAATCGAGGCAACAGCGCAAAGTGATAATCCTGAACAAGGACTCCGGGCTGTTCGGTTCCTTCCATTTCTTCGAGCAGAGCGCTGGCGAATTTCTGGTTGACTGTCTGGTAGTAATCCCAGTCCGTAGCGCGGAAGGTCGGTCGTGTATGGGCAATGTGGCAGAGTGGCCAGAGCCCTTCGTTGGCAAAGCCGAAGTAATAGCCCTCTTCTTCCTCCTTGGTAAGCCAAATCCGCTTCAGGGTATACTGGGGGTCATCAGGGGGCACGCGCAGGCGACCTTGTTCATTGGCTGTGGAACGGTCTGCGTCCCCCGAACCGTGCGCCAGCCAAGTTCCATCGCAAGCTCGTAAAATGGGCTCCAGCGCAGTAACAAGGCCACTGGCCGGCACCACTACTTCCACAGCCTTGCCCCTGGAGACATGCAAGTAAGGCTCGCGGTTCGACAGCACAAACAGAGGTCTGTCCTGCAACCGGGTACGCATGTGAACACGTAGCCGCTCCGAAGTCCAGCATGATTCCGCAGCCTCACGCAGTCTCGCCTCTTCCTCAGCGGCCGCGCGTGCGACCTCCAGACTCTTGGCCAGGTGCGTTACTTCCTGCGCCAGAGGCTTGAAAAGGTCCCCTTCAGGAAGGTTGGGCCGACCTACTTTTCTTCCGGCCCGGAGTTCACGAATCCAATTCACAGTCCTCGCGATGGGGCCAATGATGCTCCACCGGATGATGAGCAGTGTCGCCAGTACGATAAAAATCGTGTGCGCCAGCGCACGCAGAAACGTATCCCGCCAGAGGCGGCTGCTTTGCACGTCAATGAAACTTGCATCCTGAAAAACTTCCAGCGCTCCCGCGACTCCCTTTTCCCCCTGCAGTGGCAAGACAAAAATATGCATTGGCGTCTGGTTGATCCTGATGAAATCTCCATAGCTTCGATTGTGCACCATGGCGTCCGCAACAATCGTGAACGTTTCCTCCAGGAGATTTCCGAGGCCTGGAGTCAAGGCGAGCGTTTTCCCTGAGATTCCAAGAATGGCAATTCCGGCAACTCGTTCACGGTTTCCGAACCGGGTCACAAGGTGTTGCAGGTTCCCCTCGGAATCCCTCTCCAGCAGGGGCTCCACGTATTCTCCTAAACTTTCTGCCAGGACTTCCGCGCGCTTCCCCAATTCATTTCGTAATCCGGTCTTCTCTGCCTTCACCTGGAATATGGCAAAGAAAACGGAAACCAATGTAACACCAACAATTAGCGAAAAGATGAGTCGAAGACTCATGCGCATAGACCCACCTCTCTCCTGGCCAGGGAAGCCTCTTCATACGGCAGCGTGGTAAAGAGAGTTCGACTCTGCGTGCCAATCGGGCTCCGACCTGCGCGGAAAGTCAACCGTTAAGAAGAAAAGAAGGCACTAAGCTCTGAAAGAACAGGTTAAAACGCTTCTTCAGAGCTGGATCAATTGGACCTCATACTTACCCAGGGCGTTAACCTGGGCTGTATCAAACCCGGCCCTTCAGGCCGGCCACACTCGGGTTCTGTGGGACTCTGCAATCGAAGGGCAAATGATCGATTAAAATTCAGGTCTCTATGATCAACCATTTAAGGCTGTTAAAGCTGGCACCAGATCCTGAGAATCGGTAAATTTTACCGGTGCCGAGAAATTCTTACGTCGCCAGTGCGAAGGGTCATTCTGTTATAAGTTCATTTAATGTCGCCTTCACTCAGCCAAGCCAGATGAATTTCTAATAATGGGAAATCGTCAGGTTCGGTCTCTGCAATTATTGGCCATGCGGAATTGGTGCGGTGGATTCTTGAACAGTTTCCGGCTTTCTCCAAGGAGACGGTTAGCCGGACGAGACATGGTTCAATACCTATCTATCAGGCGGATTGCAACTCAGAATGAAGTATAGTTTAATCAAGGGGCACCGCGGAGCGGTGACGGAGATTAGCCGGGGGTAGTGCGACACTTTTTTTGCACTACCCCCGGAAAAGAATTCGCTCAATGCTCTCCTTAAGCACCCTGAAAGGGTGCAGGAGAATGGTGACATCGCTCCTATACCCCGCTGGGGTGGAATTGGAAAGACCAATGGAGATCAAAACCGTTGGAGTGGTGAGCCCCTTATCATTGTCAGGCAAATTAAAATGCAACCACTGAGACATCTTCATATCCCTGAGGTACTCGGAGCTGCGATATGATATGGTGACGGTGGTCCGGTCAACTTTACGCATCAGACGAAAGGGCCCGCGCGAGTTGTTAGCCGTTTCTGTGCAGAATCGGGAGATGGCAAGGCCCATGGAACGTGAAAGGACACCAGAATGATGAAACTTACGGTCGCTATCGCAGGCATTCTATCCGCAACGGCTATTGGATTCTCTCAACAAGCCAGAGTAGGCCAATTCCGTTCGTCGAGTCCGCCTCTTGCCAACACCGAAATGGAAAGGAAAATCCTGGCGGTGATTGGCGAAATGGAAAAAGCTCACCAGACCTACCTCAGCGTTCCCATGCAAGACGGAAAGGCGTTGCGGCTGCTCACAGAGACCGCTGACGCCAAAAGCATCGTTGAGATCGGGACCTCGACGGGGTACTCAGGCCTCTGGTTTAGCATGGCTTTGCAGAAAACAGGGGGCCATTTGACCACCTTCGAGATCGATCACACCAGGGCGTCGGAGGCCCGCGAGCACTTCAAACAGGCTGGTGTGGAGATGCTGGTCAGCATCGTTGAAGGTGATGCCCACGCGCAAGTGGCGAAGCTGAAGACACCGATCGACCTCGCCTTCATTGACGCCGACAAGGAGGGTTACGTCGACTATCTGAGCAAGATCCTCCCCCTCGTGCGTCCGGGCGGGTTGATCCTGGCCCATAACGTGGACATGGTTCCGGAATATGTGAAGGCGGTAACGACTAATGCAAACCTCGAGACCATCTTTTACATGGAGGGCAACGGATTGGCGATAACGTTGAAGAAGCGTTAACGGCCCGACCAACCCGAGACGGCTCAAGAGAATATTGTTGGAATAGTCCGGCAGGCAGGGTTCATGCCTTGTCTTCTAAGTGTCTTAGTGCCTTGGTGCTAATAAATAGATCCGGGCCAGGCTTTCCGAGGAACAATCTGTAAGAGTCAACGCCTGGGATCTGCCTTCATCGCGGCAGCCCGGTCTTGCGCAACAGCTCGGCATAGCGCGGGTCGGAGCGAAGCGAGTCCAAAACGAAGTCATACTTGAGGCTTTCAATCAGGAGGTCATCGCGTTCCTCAAGAGCCGTGTTGAGCCAGCGGAAAGCCTCTTCTTTATCCCCTGCATCTGCATACAACTGTGCAATCCAATAGGGCGGTACATAGCCCTTCTTGCGCCTGGCAACCAGGGCCTGGGCGGCTTTGCCAAGCGCATCGTTCCAGCCGGACGCATGGAATCCCTTTTCCAGCGCATTAGCAAAGGCAATATCAAGCTCATTGCCGCCCAGCCGGCCATATGCCTTGAATTCTTCAATGGCCTGCGGATACATGCGCTTGCCCCAATAGGCATTTGCCAGGCAAATATGGGCACGGGCAAACCCCGGGTCGTCCTGAACCACTTTATTGCATATTTCGATCGCCTGATCAAAATGGCGATAGTCAACGTAATTGTTTCCATAGCTGAATGTGATAATCGAGGAAAGCGGATCAAGCTCATGCGCCT
>JBGPHY010000289.1:0-7156 GCA_041484625.1 Terriglobia bacterium
GAAGTCCAGGGCGAACGTTCCGATGCAGTCCCAGATCTTTACGGTGGAGCAGATCGCCGAAGTGCCCATTCTGGGGCGAGTACAGGCTGGGTTGCCTCTGCTGGCCGAAGAAAATCTGGAGGGGACGTTGTTGCTTCCCCGGGAATGGGTCAAAGACGACAAAGTGTTTCTGCTTCGGGTGAAAGGCGACAGCATGAAAGAGGCGCACATTCTTCCCGGAAATCTGGCCCTGATCCGCCAGCAGCCCAATGCAGAGAATGGGGAGATCGTCGTCGCGCGGGTCCACCAGTCTGACGCGACACTGAAACGGTTTTATCGGCGGGGCAACAGTGTCCTTTTGAAAGCCGAGAATCCCAAGTACGAGCCGATTGAGGTAGAGGCTGACAAAGTTGAGGTCGTGGGCAAGGTCATCGGCATGTATCGGAGGTTTTCCTAGAAACGGGTGCTCGAAGTCAGGTTTAGGTCCAGGTGCCAGATGTTCAGGCGCAGGGATGTCAACAAGGCGAAAGGGCGAAAAACTGGCGCCTGACGCCTGGTTACGGAGGTCTGACGTGAGTGGATTGCCGATTGAAGTCTCCTGCTGGCTGGAGGGCTTTAAGGCCAAGGTTGGGCTGGAGAGCACCGTGGTGAAGGTGCTCATTGGCTGGGGGCTAACGGAGCACGCCTTCGATATTTATAAAAAGATTGAAAAGCGGTTTGATGACGCGCTGGAATTTTCCGGTCTGAAACAGGGGAACCCTTTTCGTTTGCCGGAGGAAGAGCGCCTGCACATTCGGGAAATTCTCAAGGAACATTATTTGAAAACCCGCGACCTGCCTTGTCGCCGCACGTTCAGAGAGAAGCTCCACAACGGGTTTTTGACGGGTTTTGAAGAGTTGAGCGACCTGCTGATCGGGCTCTACGAAGAGCACCTGTACCGCTTGTCCCGGATGTCTTCCCAAGAAAAAGCCGCGTAAGATCGGCTATCTAACCGCGAAGGGTACGAAGGTGGAACTGGAAAGATAAGAAGGGACGGTTTTCAATGGGTTTGGGAAAGGGGTAATGCTGGTGGATCTGGAAAAGGCTTTAGCCCAACTCCGATCTCTGGGTCATCCGGCCAACGTGGCGGGGATGGAGCGTTTCGGCATTCGGGCCCGCAAGGCCTTGGGAGTTCCCACGCCGGATTTGCGGCGGTTGGCCCGGCAGACTGGCAAGGATCATCAGCTCGCCCGCCAACTCTGGGCGACTGAAATTCTCGATGCCCGTGCTCTGGCCAGCCTGATTGACGATCCGGGCCGGGTAACCGAAGCCCAGATGGAACGATGGGTGAAACAGTTTGACTCCTGGGCCATTTGTGATGCCTGCTGCTTAAACCTGTTCGACAAAACACCCTTTGCTTATGCGAAGGCGGTGGAATGGAGCGCCCGCCCGGAAGAGTTCGTCAAACGTGCAGGTTTTGCCCTGATGGCGGCGCTCGCCGTTCATGACAAAAAAGCGCCGGACCGGAAATTCGTGCAATTCCTGTCCCAGGCGAAGCGGGAATCGACCGACGAGCGTAACTTTGTGCGCAAAGCTGTCAATTGGGCGTTGCGGCAGATTGGCAAACGCAACCCGGCTTTAAACCGACGGGCCATCCAGACGGCCAAGGCTGTTCACTCCCTGAATTCGAGATCTGCCCGCTGGATTGCGGCCGACGCCTTGCGGGAACTGACCAGCGAGGCGGTTCAAAAGCGGCTGCGTTCATAAGGCCCAGTGGCGCAAGCTGGTTGGAATGTCTTTTCCGCAGATTTTCGCAGATTAAACGCAGATGATGTTGCCTGCTGGAATTCCTATCTGCGATTATCTGCGTTAATCTGTGGATAGTTTTTATTTTTCCTTTGCCAACCCTGTTAGCTTGATTCTGGGCTCTTTGGCGGTTGGAGAATCCGACGAGGAAATCATCCTGGAATTTCCCGATCTGACCAAGGTGGTCGCGTTTGTTTTAGTTTGGCTTCCTAGTTCGCTTTTTGTTCGCTATTAAATGTAAAAAATATGAGAAATACGGTCTTTTCGAGTCCCGCTTATTTGCCGGTGCCGGTTTCCGCTGAGTACCCTGTGAAGAGTAGCAAATTGACCATGTCCGCCTCTGGAACTGACCTTCAGGCACTGGCTCCGGCGGTACAACCCGCTACCCTGTACGAGGCCTGGCAAATGGAAAAAAGTCTGTCCGGAATCTTTTTGCTGTATGGGCATTCCCATGTGCTGAGGCTCTCCCAGAAACTGGCTTGCCGAATTTTGCTGCAGGCCGAGTCTCTGCTGGTCCTGGATGGGGCGAACGTTTTCGATCCTTACCTGGTGGCAGAACTGTCGCGGAAAGCGGGGCGGGAACCGAAAGAACTTTTGCGGCGCATCCGGGTCTCCCGTAGTTTTACCTGTCATCAGATGCTGTCGCTGATTCGCCAGGTGGAGAAAGCCGCCAAGCAATGGAACAACCCCCTGCTGGTACTGTTGGGTCCACTGACGGCTTTTTATGACGAGAGCGTTCCCAGCTACGAAGCCTGGACCCTTTTCCGTTCGTTCCAGAAGGAACTGGACCGGCTCACCCAGGCCGGGTTTCGCCTGCTGTTGGCCTGCCAGCAACCGGCAGCTACAACCGGGAGAACTTTCGTCAAGCGGCTGCAATCTTCGGCGCGAGGTGTTGCTTCTTGCCGGAGGGTGGAGCCGACCGTCGGAAACACGGTGTCTGGCCTGAGAGTTCAAGTGGAGAAGCCGATCGGGGCGGATCGTGGTTGGCTCATCCAGCCAGAGGAGATGTTCCGGCGTCGACCCTATTTGCCTTAGGTACCAGGTTCCAGGTGCGAGGTGTCAGGCAACAAATGTTGGAAGAACGATGCGGTGTGCAGAATGAAGGATGAGGGTAAAATCCTGAATATCCGTCTCTTCATCCTTCGCTAGCCCCTAATACCTGATACCTGGCCCCGGGCACCTGTTTGAACATGCTTGAGGAGCTCCAAATGGGACGCACGGTTATCACGGCCACCCAGCTGATTCAAAAAGTTCAGGGCGAGCACTGGGGAAAATTTCGCCGGGCCCTGCGGCGTGAAGACCAGGAGATTTTAGACCGGCTCTTCGACCGGGCTCAGTATCACGCTCAGGCCATGGCCTATGCGGCGATGCCGGTTCCCATGGAGCCGATTCTCGTGGCCATGTTGATCGAGCTGCAACGGGATCTGCTCAATCTGCAAAAGCAGATTCGAGCGCAAAATGGTGTCAGAAGCGAACTTGAATGAGATTATGAAGCACTCCCGTGAAAAACCTGCTCGTCGTCGTTTTCGTACTCGCCATGGCCACTACCGAGTATGAGGACGAGGGCGAGGGTGAGTAGCGGTGACCCGCGGACAAACCCCATGCAAATCTCCGGCTGGCTGTTTGATGCTTATCCCTGCGCAACCGGGATGACCCTCTGGCTTTTGGATGAAGCCGGAAACATGCACTCCTGCACCGTCAGCTACCATCCTTCCTTTTACTTGACCGGTCACTTCCCTCTTCTCAGGAAGGCCCAGGACTGGTTGCAGAAAATGCCCATTCCTCTCGAAACGGAATGGGTGGAGAAGCGGGAATTCTACTCCAATGATCTGGTTCCGGCATTGGAGGTCCGGCTCTGCAACCCTCTGCATTACGTGCCGCTGACTCAGCGCGTGTTGCGGCAGGCCAGAGACCTGGAGCCAGCCACCTGCGACATTCCCCTCCCTCAGCTGTTTTTCATTCAGAGCCGGTTGTTTCCGTTGTGCAGGCTAGTCGCCAGCTTAAATGAGCAGGGACAGTTACAGGAATTCCAGATCCTGGATTCGCCGGAGGATGTCGATTACGGCTATCCGCCCCTGCGGGTGCTGGAGTTACAGGTGGAAGGCGAAAACTATAATCCTGCGCACGGCCGAAGGAGTTCGCTGCTGGCCCGATTTGACGGGCACGAGATGGTGTTCGAAGAGGAAGCCATCGTGGATGAAATCAATCGACTCCTGAAGGTCTACGATCCACACCTGGTCCTCACCGAATGGGGAGACTCCTTCCTGATCCCGAGGCTGGCAGAGCTGGCCCAGCGACAGAAAAAGCGACTCGGTTGGGACCGCGACCCGCAGGGCCACCTGAAAGGCTTGCGAGGGAGGAGTTATTTCACTTACGGCAAAGTGGTGTATGTGGCGCCGGAAGTGGTTTTTCGCGGCCGTTGGCACATCGACCGGGTTAACAGTTTCATCGTGCATGAATCCGGCCTGGAGGGGCTTTTTGAGCTGGCCCGCCTCTCCAAGATCCCCATCCAGCGGATTGCCCGAGTGAGCACGGGAACTTGCATCTCCGCGATGCAATTGGAAGTGGCCCTTCGGGAAAACTGCCTGATCCCTTACCGCAAACACCAAGCCGAAGAATTCAAAACGGCGGAAGAGTTGCTCGTCATCGACAAGGGGGGACTCACCTATCAGCCGGTCCTCGGCGTTCATGAGAATGTGGCGGAACTGGATTTTGCCAGCATGTACCCTACCATCATGACCCGCTTCAATCTCAGTCCGGAGACCCTCAACTGCCCGTGCTGTCCGGAGGCGCCTCGAGTTCCGGAAGCGGGGTACCGAATCTGTCGGAAGCGGCTGGGCTTGATTCCCAAAACACTGCGGACCGTGTTGAGCAAGCGGATCCAATACAAGCAGCAAAAGAAACACGGCCCGGACCCGGTGAGTCGTGGCATTGCCGATCGCAAGCAGTGTGCCTTGAAGTGGCTCCTGGTGACCTGCTTTGGCTACCTGGGATACAAGAACGCCCGTTTTGGAAAAATTGAGGCCCACGAAAGCACCACGGCGATCGGGCGGGAAATGCTGCTGCAGGCCAAGGAGTATGTGGAAGCCCGGGGCTTCCATTTGATCCATGCGTTGACGGACTCACTCTGGGTTCAAAAGCCAGGGACTACGGTGGACGACTATGAACGACTGGCTCAGGAACTGACCGACGTGACCACCATCCCCATCAGTTTCGAGGGTCTCTTCAGATGGATCAACTTTGTCCCTTCCCGGCGGAATCCCGAGAAGCCGGTCCCCAACCGATATTTCGGAGTTTATGAAAACGGGGAATTGAAGCTTCGGGGGATTGAGGCCCGCCGCTCCGACAGCCCCCGCTTCATTCAGGAGGTGCAAAGGCAAATGCTGGGAGTCCTGCAGAGGTGTTGGACCATCGAGGAATGCCGCCAGCACATCCCCGCTATTCTCGAGATCCTGGAGGGGGCGCTGGATCAGCTGAAGGCAGGGCAAGTTCGATTTGAAGATCTGGTGGTCAATCGACGGCTCAGCCAGGATCCCTTGAGCTACGAAAAAGCCGATGTCTCCGCTATCGCCAGTCAGCAACTGCTCGGCCAGGGCATCCAGTTAGCCCCAGGTGAACGGATTCAGCTCGTCTATTTGAATGCCCGCTCCCGGATTCCCGCTGAGAAGGTTCGAGCCTACAGCTTGCTGGATGGCAACTGCAGTTACGACGTGAACAAATACTCGGAGCTGCTGCTGAAGGCCACTGAAGCGCTCCTCTTTCATTTTGGTTGGACTGTTGATCGAATCGGGCGGGGACTCCATAAACGCAGACTAGGGCCGGCTCTCCACGAGTCCCTTGCTGGCCACGGTCTTCCTGGCGTTGGAGAAAAGAGCCTTTGCCTCAGGTAGCAGTTCCAACGCCTTGGCCACCTGGGGATCCCCGTCCAGAAAGGCCTTTTGTGCGTCTTCCTGGCCAAAATGGGAGAGAAAGTATTCGTTCTTGATCTGCCGCTTGACGAAATCCAGGTTTGCCACAAAGTCGGATTCTTCGTATTGCAGATTGTTGGTGTTCAGAAAATGCCGAAACTCCTCCAAAATGGATTCGCTGGCATCAAAAGACTTGTCAGGACTGGTATGGCTGACATTGTAGGACCGGACGAACTTGAAGAAGGCCCAATTGCTGAGCAGGAGCGTCTGGAACTTGCTAAGCTTGGGAATCTCCACCCGATAGTCAGGAATAATACCGCCGCCGCCGTAAACCTCGCGTCCGCCGTCGGTCTGCCTGGTTTCCGTTGGCTTGATACCCTTGTCTTTGCTCCCATAATAGTAATCATAAAAGGACTTGTGGCTGTAGTCCCGCTGAATCAGTCTCCCGCTGGGAGTGTACCACTTGGCTGTCGTGAGCGACACACCGGCACCCTGGCTCAGGGGAAACACCGTCTGCACCAAGCCTTTCCCGAAGCTGGTCTCGCCCACGATCAATCCCCGGTCATGGTCCTGGATGGCTCCTGCCACAATCTCCGAGGCGCTGGCACTACCATTGTTGATCAGCACCACCATGGGAAAGCTGGAGGCATCCGTGCCTTTGGGCGCCAGGTATCGATGATTGGCACTGCTGAGTCGGCCCTTGGTGATCAGGACGTCCTGACCACCCTTTAGAAATCGGTCGGCCACCGCGATAGCCGCCTGCAAGTATCCCCCCGGGTTGCTCCGCAAGTCCAGGATCAATCCTTCCAGATCATCTCCAAGTTTCTTGAGACTCTCGTTGATCTCCTTCTCTGTGGTTTCTGTAAAGGAATCGATTCGCACGTAACCGACTTTGGGCCGAATCAAAAAGGTAAAGGGTATGCTCAAATGGGGGATCTCGTCGCGAACGATCGAGAACTCCAGCAGTTCGGAAATGCCTTCGCGCTGCACCGTAATATTGACGGTCGTCCCCTTCGGCCCTCGGAGTTGATCCACCACATCCTGGATCGCTAAACCCTCCGTCGATTTTCCCTCGATCTTTACAATCATATCCCCGGACCGAATGCCCAAACGATAAGCCGGGGTCCCTGGAATAGGGGAAACCACCGTAGGTTTGGCATTGCGGATCTGGATGGTAATTCCCAGTCCGTAGAAATTCCCCCTCTGGTCCTCGCGGAACTGGGCGAAGCTCTTAGGATCAAAAAAAGTAGAATGAGGGTCCAGGGTTTTCAACATTCCCCGGATCGACTCGTACACGGATTTCTGAACGTCGACGGCGTCGGCATACTGGTCTTCAGCCAGATTCAATACCTCGGTGTAGGTCTTAAGAAGTTGGTTGAAGTCCTCCGAGGGTTTGGAGGTGGCTTGGACCCGGTTTCCCCAGAAACCTCCAGCCAACGAAGCCAGGACTATGACTGTGACCACCAAAGTCAGGGAAGGGAATC
>JBGPHY010000290.1:0-7134 GCA_041484625.1 Terriglobia bacterium
CCCCGATGATGAGCAGCGGAGCCGTGAGCCCACCAATGTAAGTGATTGGTGACAGTCGGATTAACGATTCCCTATCTTTCTCGGGATCGCCATATTCAGAGATGCGTAGCATCAAGGGTTTGAAGGTCCCGGCGTCCAAGCCAAAAAGTTTAGTGTAACCCCCCTCATTCATGGTGTAGAGAATACGAGTGCGAGCCTGGTCTATGGAAAAGCCTGATACATCCCATTCCCGTTCGGGTGTGATGGGTTCCAACTTCCTTAGGCACACAGTCCAGACTCACAACTCATTTTTTCCCGGGATCGGGGCTCCGATCCGATTCAGATTCCAATCGGGTTGCCGCGTCCAGAGCGGCCTGAGCTTCCATTTCCATCCCTTTCTGCTGGAAGACCAGCGCCAATCCCCGATGAGCTTTTGCAGAGTTGGGCTGGAGCGCTATCGTTTTCCTATAAGATGCAATCGCATCGTCTAACCGCCCTTGCTTGGCGTACAGGGTCCCAAGATTGAAGTACGCTTCTGGGAAGTCGGGTCGAATTTGGATGGCTTTCTGGAACTCCTTGACCGCCCCATCCGTTTGTCCTTGACGGCCCAATATGCCACCGAGGTTAAAATGGGCCTCTGCGAAATCAGGTCGCGCCTCCAAGGCCATTCGGAATTCCTCCGCGGCTCCGTCCTCCCGGCCCTGTGAGGCGTACACGATTCCCAGATTATAGTGAGCACCTGCAAACTTTCTGTCAATTTCAATGGCTTTTCGAAAAAGGCCCGCTGCCCTCTCTGGCTGCTTTGTCCTTTGATAACAGACTCCGAGGTGATAGAACACTTCTTTCGGCGGGGTAACCTGTCGAGCAGCCTGCTCTAAGATTTCGATCGCTTTGTTCCACGAGCTCATCTTCATGTAGATCAAACCAAGATTGTTGAGTGTCGCGGGATCGTCTGGCTTCTGGGCTAACGCGCGTCCGTAAGTGGAGATCGCCGCGTCAGAATTGCCCGCCTCTCCATAGGTTCTTCCCAGCGCCAGGAGTGACGCGTCGGCGTTGGGATTTAATTTGAGCGCAGCCTGGAAGCTTTCGACCGCTTTGGGATAGTTCCCCATCTTCAGGTAGACACTTCCCAACTGGTGATGCACTATTGTCGGCGTCGGGTCAGCTGCGAGGATCTTCTCGTATGTGGCGGCAGCCTCTGTGAGCCTTCCCTTACCCTGCAGCGCAGCTCCCTTGAGGTAAAGATTGTAAAGGTGAATTCTCTCTTTTGGATCCGGCAAGTCTTCTGCCACGGAGGCAGAAGCTTGGCTGGGAGCACCGATATAGCCAAGGGCGCGAAGCTTATTCAACGCTTCCTCGCTCAGCTTAGGCGCGTTTTTCTGAGGCAGATTTCTTGTGTATGTCTTCGCTATTTCTTCGAGCCGGTGTGTAAGCTCCGGCACAATGGCTCGCTTTTCGGCAATCAGGTTGTTCTTTTCGCCAGGATCTATCTCTACGTCGAAGAGTTCTGACCGTTTGCTCAAAATCAGTTTGTAGCGACCCAGGTGGAGGCTATGCAGTCCTCCCCAGCCAAAGTGCAGATTGGCGAAAAGACTTTCGCTATATATGGGCGCAGGGTTTTGCGGCTTGCCCAAGATCGAGGCCAACAAGCCGCGCCCTTGCATTTGAGCTGGGCGAGGAATCCCGGCGATCTGCAGAATCGTTGGCGCCACGTCCAGCAGGCTCACTGGGAGGTTTACCTCTTTTGCCTGGTTCTTTGTCCCGGGCAGGGAGACGATCAAAGGGACTCTCAACGTGCTGTCATAGACATAGTAGCCGTGATAAGACTCATCATGCTCTCCTAGCGCCTCTCCGTGATCGCTGGTCACCACGACTATCGTTTTCTCTCGGAGTCCCGCAGTTTCCAGAAAATTCATCAGCTTTCCAAAGACCGTATCAACGTATGCGATCTCCCCATCGTAAAGCCGGTCCCGATAGCGAGAGTGAAACGGTTCCGGAGGGTCATAAGGATGATGCGGGTCGTAGAAGTGAATCCAGGTAAAGAAAGGCTTGTGGGAGTTCCGCTTAAGCCATTCCAGAGCGTGCCTAAGAACTTCATCGCCGCGTCTTTGCAGACCGGCTTCTTCCCCGGCAGTCATGGAGGTGTCTCGAGGCGGATAATTATCGTAATACGTGTCAAAACCCTGGTTCAGCCCAAAAAAACCGTCCACCACGAACGCGGCTGTAAACGCCGCTGTGGCATAGCCTTTCTCCTTGAAAATGCTGGCCAGCGTGACATGCTCCTTGGGAAGCGGAGGACCGGCACTGTCTCGCACCCCATTCCACATCGGATAAGTACTGGTAAACATCGAGGCATGAGAGGGAAGTGTGAACGGTACTTGGGCATAGGTATAGACAAACCTCGTCCCTTCAGCGGCAAGCCGGTCGATGTTGGCGGTCTCAGTGGCCTTGTAACCGTAGCAACCGAGATGGTCGGCCCGAAGCGTATCAATCGTCACGAGCACCACATTCAGGGTGTTGGCGGTCTTGCCCACGAGACTGAGGGGAAACACCATCATTGCCAGAATCGCCACCATTGAAGAACACAGGCGTGCCCGTAATCTCATGACTGTTTCTTCTCCCGCCTTTCAAGTTGATCAAGCATGCGGCGCGCCGTCCCTTGATTCGGATCGAGCTTCATAGCCTGTCGTAGACGAATCCGGGCTTTCTCCATCTGACCGGTTTCTGCGTAGACCTTGGCCAGGTTTACTAAGGCAGGGGCAGACCCTGGATTCAGTTCGATGGCACGAAGGTATGCACGCTCTGCTTCGGGCATTTGCTTCCGGAGCAAATAAATGGACCCCAGCATGCCGTGATATTCTGCTTGATCAGGTTGGAGTTTTATGGCCTCTTCAGACTCCTTGAGGGCCTGGTCCAGTTGGCCCTGGAGGGCGAAGATCCCCGAGAGGTTGTAATGGGCTGCGGAGTCCGGCCCGCCTGCTAACGCCTTTTGGAATTGGCCAATGGCCTGAGGCCATGATCGGCGGTTCCGATAGATGATCCCCAGGGCGGTGTGGGCCATGCTGAAACCAGGGTCGACATCCAGAGTACGTTGATACCAGGAGATGGCTTCGTCCGTTTTTCCCATCTTGGCGCAACTTTGAGCCAGGTTGAATGAGGCAATCCCGTTTCCTGGGTCGTCGGCCAAGGCTCGGGCAAACTGCTGCGATGCTTTGCCATAGTCACCCAGTTTCTCGTACTGGACGCCCAGGATAATGCGCGCAGAAGTCGCCTCAGGGGCTTGGTTGAGCGCCTCTTCTAGTGCCCTGGCGGCCAATGTGGACTGGCCTCGATTGGCTAAGGCGAGGCCATCGAGAATTTTGGAATACACTTCCAGCTTGTCTTTGGGATCTGACCTTTCCGAAGCCGGTCCTTGGGTAGCGCCCTTTGAATAGGCGATGTAGCCCAACGACTGAAGGCGTTCTCGTGTCTCTAAATTGAGCGACACTTCCTGGCCGGGGGGGCGTTCGGAAGAGTATCTGGATAGGTGTTTACGAAGGATTTCCTTCATGGAGCTTGCGAGGGCCTGTTGGTGTTGGCAGAGATTCTGTTTCTCTCCAGGGTCTGACAACATTTCGTAAAGCTCGGGTCGCGGGGCATCTATATATTTGTACTCTCCCTTTCGAATTCCGCGGAGTTCACTCCATCCAAATTGTCTGAGTGGGTAGAAGGTCTCAAAATAGGCAACCCCTTCGTTTGACGCAGGTGTTCTGCCGACTTTGTTCTCAATTGACTCCATTAGTTCCAACAGGCTGTGGCCTTGCATTTCCTGCGGGGGCTGAATTCCGGCGAGTCGAAGAAGGGTCGGAGCAATGTCGACACTCTGGACCAGCCGGCCAATGGACTTTCCCCGGCCCGGCTGATTCGCCGGGTGGATAATTAAAGGAACATGAAGTGTGGAGTCATAAGCAAAAAAACCATTGGTAGGCTCTCCATGTTCACCGAGGCCTTCGCCGTGGTCTCCGGTCAGAAGAATGTGAGTACTGTCCATGAGGCCCATCGTTCTTAAGCTCGTGAGCAGAATTCCAATCTCGTAGTCCACATAGGCAATCTCGCCGTCATAGGGTGAGCCGGCGAACCGGGATTTAAATGGTTCGGGAGGAATGTAAGGATCATGGGGATCGAATAGGTGAACCCAGGCGAAAAACTTTCCAGTGCCCGCAGTGATCCAGCGGAGTGCGTTTTGAACCACCTCCCCGGCTGGGCGCTCAATATGGCTCAGGTCAGATCCGTGTGTGCGCCCGACATCGAAGTTATCACAGTAAAAATCGAACCCTCGCTTCAACCCAAACCGGGAATCGAGCATGAAGGAGCCCACAAACGCGCCAGTGCGATAACCGGCTCGCTGCAGAATCTCACTGACTAAGATGGGTCCGGTTTTCACTGGTTGTGAATTGTCACGGATGCCATGGTAGAAAGGGTAGGTTCCGCTGAGAATTGAGTAGTGAGAAGGTAGGGTAAGGGGTACTTGGGCAAAAGCTCGTTCAAAACGGAACCCTTCGGCCGCCAACTGGTCCATGACTGGAGTCGAGGCTGCTGAATATCCGTAACAATTCAACCGGTCAGCCCGAAGAGTATCGACGGTTATGAGCAGGATATTTGAGCTGCTCTTGTCTTTCGCAGGAGACTCATCGGTAAAAACCAACAGGGCCAAAAGACAGTAGAGGATCCAGCGGAGAGCCATGCGCATAAGCGTATCATACAGGAAAAGGAATCGGGCCCGGCGACTCAAAGCAGATCGCTGACCCCTCTCGGAGATCGGCGGCTGACCTTATATTGATATTGCCTGAAGGGAAGCCGACTGGAGGTGCTTACCTGGCAGAATCTTCCAACACCGTGTAATAATTCCCGCATTTTCCCGGAGGCTGCTTGAAATGCACCAGTTGGTGGCCCATTTGGATCGGTCTTGGCGAATCCTTGCCCACGGGAATAGGACTGATCAGCCCTCGTGCTTATTCCTGGAGATTGTTGGAAAGTTCCGCTAATCGGCTGAGCCGTAGTCATTTCCTTTCCTCTTGCCGATGGATATGCATTGTGTTTGGACACTGTTCTTGGGCTTGGTATCCCAATTGCGGCAGAGAGGGCGACTAGGCAGTTTGGGGAATCTTCAACAGGAGAGGAGGAAATGATCATGAAAAGCCTTATATTGAAAGGTTTTTGGGTGACCTGCTTGATATCGGTATTGGCCAGCCCGAATCTCCTGGCTGGTACGGACGGTTCGTGGAAGAAATCTGATCAAGATCAGTGGGATCGTGGATCACACCGTGAGCAGGGCCACGACAGAGAGGACCGCGATCACCGCTGGGAAAACCGTTGGGTGGATAACCATCACAATGATCATGATCGGTGGGAAAAGGGTCGACATAGCAGGCCTGAGCGCAACTACTTTGATGCCGACGACCGCCGCTATTTGCACGACTACTACCACCATTACGATCGACACTATTGGGTATCCCACAACCCACCGCCGGGGTTGTTCAAACACTTGAAACGTCACAAGCATCTGCCGCCGGACCTACGAACCTACTTGGTCCCATTCCCTGTCGTAATCGAGCGGCACCTCTGCCCCCTTCCCCCCAATTACGTTCGCTTCATGATCGGCGGCAAGGGACTGATCGTCGATGCCCAGTTCAATGTGGTTGATTTGTTTGATCTTCATTGATTCCTACCATGCAGAAGCCCGGCATTGACGGCCCCTGGAAATGGCGGTTAGGATGAGGCCCCAAAATGCCGGGCTCCGTCATTTCAAATTGACCATCTGTCATTGTTTTTTCCTTGCAGTTGGCGGTCTTGACCGGCGTGTTTTTCGAATTCTTCCCCGCCTGGCGCATCTCCAAACCGGAATTACTCCCCGACCTGAAGGGCACAGTGGCCGATCAACCGAGCGGAATGAAGAGAGATCCCGCCTCGACGATGGCGGGATTGACGTTTCGGACGCATTGCCTTAGTATCGGGAGCCGTGCAAGCCCGCAAGGGGGATAACAAGGATTATCCGCCGATCGGGGCTTCAATCCCTTAGAACGCGACCGGCTCCAGGGGCAGCGTTCATGTCTTATTTGAGAGGACCAACATGCCGGAATACTCTATCAGTCCCAGTGGTGAAAAGTTTGCCTTGCCGACCAAGGAAGATTACGCGGTCGAGTACGGGCGGCTCCAAAAGCTTGCTACCGCCGCCCATGAGGAAGGTATGGAAGTTGTTGTGGTGATGGGATTGGGATTTGTCGGGGCAGTGATGGCTGCGATAGTGGCCGACACGGTCCACAAAAAGAAGGGCCATCCCACCAAATTCGTTATCGGCTGCCAGCGGCCCAGTACGCGCAGTTACTGGAAGACACCCATGCTCAACCGGGGGGAGTCACCGGTGAAGGCCGAGGATCCTGAGGTCGACCCGATGATCACCCGTTGCGTTCTGGAAAAGAAGACGCTCACGGCCACGCATAATCCCGACTGCCTGGCCCTGGCCGATTGTGTCGTGGTGGACGTTCAATGTGATTACACCAAGCATCACCTGGGCGCCATGAAGACCGGGGAGGCCGAGATGGCAGCGCTGGAGGCCACCCTAAAGACGATCGGTGAGAAGATCCAACCCAAATGCCTGGTCCTCATCGAGACCACGGTCGCTCCCGGCACCACGGAGTTCGTGGCCTGGCCGATCCTCAAAAAGGCGTTCCGAGCCCGCGGCATCAAGAAAGAGCCCCTGCTGGCCCACAGTTTCGAACGGGTCATGCCGGGCAAGGATTACGTCAGCAGCATCCGCGATTTCTGGCGGGTCTGCTCGGGCTGCAACAGTGAGGCAAGAAAGCGCGTGGTCAAGTTCCTGAATGAGGTGCTCAGTGTCGAGAAATTCCCGCTGACGGTGATGGAGCGTCCGATTGAGTCTGAGACCACCAAGATTGTTGAGAACTCCTATCGCGCCACCATTCTGGCATTCCTGAACGAGTGGTCACTATTTGCCGAACGGACCGGTGTGGATCTCACAAAAGTTATCCGGGCCATCAAAACGAGACCGACGCACAGCAACATCATCTTTCCCGGCCCTGGCATTGGCGGGTACTGCCTGCCCAAAGACGGCGGGCTAGGTTATTGGGCCTACAGTCACATCCTGGGCTTTGAAGA
>JBGPHY010000291.1:0-7125 GCA_041484625.1 Terriglobia bacterium
AGTCCAGAAGCCTAGGAACTACCTGAAACATCTTGGACCGACTGTGGGCGATGATGCATGAGAAAAAACCTCCTGTGTTATTTTGAACTCTGAAAGTAAACTTCCGGGCACTTAATAAAAGGAAATCTCTTTGACTAGAATCCCGAATCAACAGTTCCGGCCATTTGACGCCATCCCACCCTCTGATACAATCAGGATTGTACACCTCAACTCCATGTCATTTAGCGGATTCTCTGACTCGGCTGTTGTTCGGGGTGGCCTTTACAACTGAACATTTCTTTCAAAGGAGACCAGGAATGAAAGCTACACAAGCCAGGTCCTACTCGGACCCGGAAGTACTGGTTGACACCAGCTGGGTAGCGACCCAGCTGAACAATCCGCAGGTTCGCATCGTTGAGTCGAATGAAGACACACTCCTATATTCCTCGGGTCACGTCCCCGGCGCCGTGCAGGTGGACTGGACCCGAGACTTAAATGACCAGGTCCGGCGGGATTACCTCCAACGAGCCGGGTTCGAGTCACTGATGTCGCAGATCGGCGTCACGCCGGAAATGACGATTGTTTTCTATGGCGACAAGAATAACTGGTGGGCTTGCTATGCCTTCTGGGTGTTTCTGCTCTTTGGTCATACCCGCTCCAAGATCATGGATGGGGGCCGATTGAAATGGGAGAGAGAGCGTCGCATGTTGTCTCGTGAAATTCCTCAGTATCCGGCCACCGCTTATCAGGCCCCTGAGCGAAATGATCGCGTCAATCGCGCTTTTCGAGACGAAGTTTTTAAGCATATTGAAAATCAACTGCCGCTGGTGGACGTTCGCAGCTTAGATGAATTCACGGGTAAACGCTTGCATATGCCGGAGTACCCCAATGAAGGAGCGCTGCGTGGGGGACATATTCCCGGCGCCAAGCATATTCCATGGGCCCGGGCTATTAACCCGGAAACCGGGACGTTCCTCAGTGGCGACGAACTGCGTCGCATTTACCAGGAAGAAGGCCACCTCAAACCGGACGACACCGTTATTGCCTATTGCCGGATCGGGGAAAGGAGCAGCCACACCTGGTTTGTCCTTAAGTACCTGCTGGGTTTCAAGAATGTACGGAACTACGATGGAAGTTGGACAGAATGGGGAAACCTGGTCAACGTTCCTATCGAGAAGTAAAGCTTCGAGTCGTCATCGAGCCTGTCGTGAGAGGTACGAGATTTCTCAAATCGGCTAGTGATCTGATCGGAGATGGGGGAGTGAAAGGGCAGGATTACCCGGAGAAATTGAGGGAATTTCTGGAAACGCTGACCATGGTAATGGATGAGTCGGAGCGGGCAAGCCTCCTCATCAGCTATGCCGACCGGTTCAGAGAAGTGCCACCCGAGATCGCCAGACGCCCGTTCCCTCACGATCATCGCGTTCCCTTTTGTGAGTCGGATGCCTATGTCTGGGCTGTCCCCAAGCCCGACGGAACGCTGCAATTCTACTTCGCTGTGGAGAACCCTTCTGGCGTCTCCGCTAAAGCTCTATCCGCCATTCTGGACAAGACCCTGTCAGGAGAACCGCCATCTCAAGTGGCGTGCGTCTGGCCAGATGTCGTCGAAAAGATCTTCCGGCAAAACATCTCAATGGGCAAAGGGATGGGGCTGATGAGCATGGTCCAAATCGTGCAGAGACTGGCCCTCCAGGCGAGCCTCCGCCACTAGTGCTCAGCTGACAACCAAGTGTCCCGGCTGAATCCAGTCGCTTGATACCGTCTTCCAGGAGTGAAGGTCCGTCTATCTCACGTTGAATCGGTGCTCGGACCGAACTCCGGTGGCCGCATCCTTAACTTGCAGCGTGTACTCTCCCTGGGGAAGATCCGCAGCCAGAGGTAATTCCCAGATGGTCTTCCCTTGAGGGGCAGCCAGGTTACGAGTTAAGATGGAGAGTTCACGGCCCTTCGGATCCAGCAATTTCGCTCGAAAGGCGTGCGTGTCTCCTAGCTTGGGACCGTTAAGAATTATCTTGACCTCCATCAGTGTGCCGGGGCTCGCTTCCCGGGGAGCCAGGATCATCATGTCCTTTACGGGCAATGGGAGAACCGCCAGGATGGTCGGCTGAATCTGATCGAGGGGGAACTGGTACAGCTTCTTCATCCCCAGATAGGTTCCCTGACGAGTGTCATAAAGGGCCACTTCCTTCTCAAAATCGATCTTCAACTCCAGCGGACGTGTCAGTGCAGTCTGCTCCTTGTAATCGGCCGGCCCGAGTTCTGAAACCATCAGCCCGTAGTTCCTGTGGATCCCCAGCACTTGCAGATTTCCGCATCGCCAGGGATGAACCTCTACTCCCGTGGGGGACTGGCCGCTGGTCTGGGTGATCGCAGCCTGCCTTGAAACACCGGCATTCTTCAGTAAAGCAGCCATAAAGAGCCGGAGACTTTCTCCCTTCGCTGGGTGAACCCGACGCAGATGGTAGTCTGTCAGAACCGCATTGAGGTAGACCGTCGTCCCTTGGCCATGTCTCTTCACTATCACCGCCGGCGTACCCTTTCGATCCCGGTACATAGCTTTCGCGCCCTAGGCGACTCGGATTCCAGACTCGGCGGCAGAGACATCTTCCAGACTCATCGTGAGGAACGCCTCCTGCTTTTCACCGGCCGGATCGAGACCAAGCGTTCCGGAGGCATACTGAAAGCCGGTCCGGTCAATGCCGAAGAGATCATCCAGTTGGCCCTTCTCCTGAAGCTTGCAATGGCTATCCATTAGCGCTGTCCTGCAATCTGCAATCAGCCATCCACCCCTTTCCACAAACCGTCGTAAGGCAGAGCATTCAGCTTTCGACATGGCTACCGATTGGGGCAAGATCATAACCCTTGTCCCCATGCTTTCGAAGGCACCGTTCTCCAACTGGGCGTAGGAAACAAAATAGTACTGCTGCAGGTTGTCCTCCAGGAGGTAGAGAGTCGACTGCCGCAGTCGCAGGAAGTCAGACTCGGTGTATTCGTGCCAGGAGTGTTTGTCGACCCAGCCCTCTCCCAAGGGGCGATGTTCGATCATCCAGTGGGCCGTAATGGAGGGATGCGAATAATGAACAGCAATAGGGTCGTTGACGCGCTCCATCTGGCAGAGCTGTTTGACCAGTCCCCCAGTGAGTTCCCGATACACGGGAGCGACTTGAGCACCCAGTGCCGTAGGTTTTCCAGCCGCATCCAGGTAGCGATTCTCCTCATCGTAAATGATCACTCCTCGATCGCCATGCAGGGCCTGGTACCACAACCTCCAGATTTCCATGTTGTCTGCTCCAAATCCCGTAGTGAGCGCCGGCTTGTTAGGTGCAAAGGACCGCCACATTTCGCGATTGCAGCCAATATTGTAAGGCTCGGCGACGTCCAGGGCCTGGGAGAGCAACCAGTAATCGTAACCTCCAAACGCACTCGGAGTCTGGCAACCGACCAGACCGGCAATTCCCTTGGAGTCAATGGACTTTACGGTGTCACTGGCCTTCTTGGCGGCTTCTGCAAAGGTGAGATTCATGAAAGTCCTATGGTCAGCCCAACTGGAAAGGTTCGAGTCTGCCCTCTTTATTGTTGCTTCAGTGGTGAGCGGAACCACGTCTTCCAGCCGGGGGAAATCGGTCCCCCACTGCCGGTTGACGGCCTCCAGCGACCCATACTCGGACAGCAGCCACTTTCGCATGGCCTTCAAGGTTAGTGGGCAAAGGCAGAAATCCCAGGCCTCTGCCAGGTTGGCAACTCCGGTTTCATCGGTCGAGTAAAAAAAGGGGCGAAACCTCATCTGAGCGGTGACCACTTGGCGTATCTTCGCCATGGCTCTGGCCTCCGCGTTGAGATCATGAAAGCACGGCTGGCGGTAGAATACGTCCGTTCGGGTCCGGTCCGCTTTGTAAGCGGCCTTCGTCTCCCACATCAGCTTTTCTTTGGGTTTCAGCTCAGGGGTGTGATAGGGCGAATAAAACTCGTAGGCCATCTGGTCGCAATAGAACCGGTAGTTGTTCTTCCACCAGATGGAGGCTTCGTCCGGGGATCGACTGGCCACATTTTGAATCTGGCCAGCGGTCACCCCCAGCGATCGCAGGGCATCCTGCTGTTCCGGGCGGTAAGGGTAATACATGATCACTTGGTAATCATCCCAGGGTTCGTCGGGGGTCACAATGAACTCCGCTCTGGGTGCCTTGAAGACCGAAGGACCGATGTCTAACTCGGCCTGCAGGAAATTCTGCAGGGCTACTGCACGTTGCAGAGGTAGAACGATCGGAAGACTGTTCCCGCTCACTGCCACCTGGCGTTGCTCCCTAGCCACAAGGCGACCTGCGCTGTCGGTCCAGAGTAGGCGGAGCGTTCCGGTGCCATTCATGGAAGATGGCAGTTTCAACATGGCCTTGAGGTCGCTCTTGCGGGTGACCGGGGTTCTTTCGATTTCGATAGACTGGGCCAGAGCGCAGGCACTGAAGAGCAAGACGATCCATCCGGATTTCATTGACATCCCACCCCCATAGCCGGTCTTTCCGGCTTAGGATTGCACCGTAGTCGCGCTGGATTTTATGTTATTCCCCGCTTGCATGAAACTTAAATCTCCGCACTGCCAGACATCGCGAATCTTTGGCTTCGAATACCTTCAAATTGATCGTTACATGCCCCGATGATTCTCGAAGACAAGGTCCTACCACCCCATGCACGGGACGTCCGTGAAGACCGTCCCTGCAAATTGTTTCTTGACAAGCCCATTGCGATAGTGGGACTGTAACTGAAATCCCTGATTTGCAGACAAGTGACTCCGAGTTCCGGTGGGCATCTCCTTTGCAGGGCCAGAGAGGATATGCCCTCGCGGAAAAGAAAACACCTCGGAGTCCTGGAAAAGGGACATAGAAACAAGAAACTCGGCTCTTCGGACGTCCGAGATGCTGGACCAGACAAAGGTTAATCCGGTACTTCAACAGGAGGAAATCGATGCTTTCGACGCCCTGGGAGAATCGCAAACCCGCCTATGATTTTGTGGTGGTTGGTTCTGGTTACGGCGGAGCCATTACAGCGGCCCGAATTGTCACCGCCGGGCTAACTCCGCAGCCGGCTCTCTGCATCCTCGAACGCGGGAAGGAATGGCCTGTCGGGACTTTCCCCGATTCGCTGGCCGACATGCTGGTTGCCACCCGGAGCGATTTGAATCCTTTGGGACTCTATGAATTGTTGAACTATCAGGACATTTCCGTGATTAAGGGTTCAGGACTGGGAGGGACTTCCCTGATCAATGCCAACGTGGCCATTGTCCCGGATCCGGAGGTTTTTAAGCTGGCCGAGTGGCCCAGGTCCCTGACGATAGAGGCCATGCAGGCGTACTATGATCGGGCACGAGTCACGCTGGCCGCCAGCCCGCACCCTCGCGCTCTGGCATTAGCCAAAGTCCAGGCCTTGGAGAAACGGGCCCGGCAGTTTGGTGGTCATACGCAACCATTGAACCTGGCGGTCAACTTCGGCATCGACGGGGCCAATGCACAAGGCGTCCCTCAGAAGCCCTGCACTGACTGTGGGGACTGTGTCACCGGATGCAATGTGGGCGCCAAGAACATCCTTTACATGAACTACCTGCCGATGGCACGGAGTGCCGGAGCCGAGATCTTCACTCAGACCCGGGTCGACTGGATCGAAAGGATGCCGAGCGGCGGCTGGAGGGTCCATGGCCACTATGTTCGGGGACTGGCCAGCGAGGCCTTTACCATCGAGGCTGGCAATGTAATCCTGGCGGCCGGGTCTGTCAACTCCACGGAGATCCTGCTTCGCTCCGAGATGAACGGCTTGCGGGTGTCTCCCGCTTTGGGGAGGGGGTTTGGCGGCAATGGCGATTTCTTTGGGCTGGCCTACAACGGAAATGAAAGCACCAACGTCTTGGGTTATGGGACCCGTCACACGGCCCAACCGGGAGACGCACTGCCGCCGGGCCCGACCATCGTCGGCATGATTCGGTATAATTCCGGCCTGCCTCTCCAGCAGAGGATCTCCGTAGAGGATTTCTCCTTCCCAAGTGCTTACGTGGCAGGCGCAAAAATGGCGTTTGCTGCTCTTCGGGGGGAAGACACCGACAGCGGCGATGAAACTGCGGAGCGATTGCGCATTTTCTCGGATTTCAATCCTCTGCGGTCATACGCCCCTGACGGTGCGTTGAACCACACCATGCTCTACCTGGTCATGGGACAAGATGACGCTAGGGGAACCCTCGTTCTGGAAACGCCTTGGAACAAGCCGGACGGGCAGGTGAGGATTGACTGGGACGAAGCGGGCCAACAAGTGATCTTTACTCGCATGAATGAAGAATTGCGCCGGCACGCCCGGGCACTGGGAGGCAGCTTCATTTCCAACCCCACCTGGAACATATTCCGCACTCGCCACCTCATTACGGCTCACCCGCTGGGTGGATGTCCGATGGGGGAGGATTACCTGCACGGAGCCGTCGATGAATTCGGGCGCGTTTTTTCCGGGGACGGCAGTGTTCACGAGGGACTGTTTGTAGCCGACGGAGCAGTGGTCCCTTCGGCCCTGGGAGTCAACCCCTTCCTGACCATATCAGCACTGGCTGAGCGGATGGCGGAGCGAAAGATCCGGCAGATTCAGGGCGATCCCTACCCCCAGCCGAATGTGGCGGTCAGTCTGTCTGTATTGGATCCCATGGAAGTCATTGGGTTGCATGATGCGGCCCTGGATTTGCTCTTTCGGCGCTGTTCGACCCTGGAAATCGAGGAACTTATCAATTCGGGTCAGCGCCACGTCGACGTCGCCCAGCGTCGCATCTTCAACGACACTTTCTGGAAGGGCTTTCTTCCCAAGGGGCTGGTCCTGGGAGAACTGGCGGCCCATTTGTTTACCGGGTACAACAAGAAGTTCTGGCGGGAGGGTGACAAGATTCTGGGCGCCACCTTGTACCTGGACGACCGGGTCCCGCTGCGTCACACCCTGGAAGAAGTCCTCATTAATGAGAGGACCAATGACCTCGATCCCGGACGCTACATCCTGCTTCGTTATGTCGATCCTTCCTTTGACATCTTTTATGACATGATGAAGGTCATTAACGAGAATCTGATTATTTATCGCGGATATATTGGAGAATATCCTAACGGTCGCAGGGGATTTGACGGAATAGCGGTGCGG
>JBGPHY010000292.1:0-7122 GCA_041484625.1 Terriglobia bacterium
CTGGTCTTCTTTTCTGCCTGGTTCTTCTATCAGGCGCAGGTGCAGGGGTCATCGACGACATCCAGAACCTCATTAACGCGATTGGCAATGTGGTCAATCTGGTCAACAAGACTTGTTCCGACGCCAACACCGAACTCACCAACGAAGTTGATGCTGCCATACTGAACATGGTGAACCTCGGCATGTCCGAAGGCGGCCTCACCGGAGACGCTGCCGCAAGCGCGGAAGCAACCCGGGCGGAGGCCGAACGGCTCCAAGCCGCAGGCGCAGTGAAGTTGGATGCCGCGACCATGCAGATCCTGAGCGATGCGGCGGCCTAGACCAAGCAGATCAAGCAGGATGCCTACAGCCGGATAGCCCTGATCCCCGACATGAGCGCAGCTCTTAAGCGGGAATCGCGCCAGGGGCTTGCCAGCGCCACCCCGTCAGCGATATCGGACGTCCTTGCTCTGGTCACGGGCTTGACGGACTATCTCACCGGGTTGTACTCGCATCCCTGGGACTTCGACCTCGCCTATGTTCAGACCCAGTTGACGGCCATCCAAAGCGCGATTAACCGCGTCCCGCAGAAGCTGGCGGATGCCCAGAGCCAGGCCATCCAGCCGGACGTGGCCCAGCTTCTAAAAGTTGTGGCGGAGATTCAGCAGATGCGCGCACAGGCCGAACGCCAGGCCGCAGCCGCTAAAGACGCGCTCGACAAGGCCCTGAATCGGCCGCGTCTGTCCACCACGGGGCCGGCGACGACGGACCAGTTTGCGGCTCCCAATGCGGCGCAGGTTGCGCTTCCCAATCCGGGCAGGGCGGTCAGCAAGGTCACCAACTCGCATCAGGCCGCCTGGGATGCGCTCAGTGAGCAATTGGTCACTCTCGCCAGCAAGGCGCACGTTTCGGCGCAACAGGATAAGCCGTCGGCATCCGGGACTTCTGGTTCGGGAGCGCCGGCCCTTGGAGCACCGGGAACTGGGCAACAAAACTCCGGTACGCCAGGTTCGGGAGCGCAAGGTTCCGGGACGTCAGGCTCAGGAAGTGCTAGCACGAAGTGGCTTTTCGAAGCCATGCCGAATTTTGACGTTGTAGAGACGGAAACCCTGGAATTCGACTTCTACGTTTTTGGCTATCTGCAAGGTACGCCGCGCATTGAAGGCCGCCGGACGACCACGAGCTACCAGTTGCAGTTCGGCAACCCCATGCCGGGCGCGCTTGGCATTTGCCGCAGGTTTGTCGATGCCACACGCCAGGCGGGCGGTGAAGTTCTCTACGACAACAACCGCAATTTCGTCACCTCGAGATTCACTCAGGGCGGTGGCGAAACCTGGGCAGAGATCGGATGCGACAAGGACCGCTACCGAGTGAACATCGTGGAACGGCAGGGTGCGGGGCAAAGCAAGAGTGACACGACTCCCGACCAATCGAATCCCACGAAAATGAAGGAGCTCAACGCCAAGGTGCGTGACGCCGTGCGCGCGAACGCGGATAAGGCGTTCGACGAGCTGAGTGCCGAAGAAGCCAAGAGGACAAACGTGGCCGCGCCGGCGGCGGGTTCGGGGCAGGGCGCAGCTCCGAAGTCGAATACCAGCGGACAGTTTTCCATCGTGGCAGACAACGGCGGCAGCGCCAGCTTGGCGACGCCGGTCCCATGTACAGACCCACCAACGCAGATGAGACAGCTCAGTGACAGGAAAGTGTGGTCCAGGATTGTCTTAAAAAGGGGGGTTGTAAATGAGATCAGGGCCAGTCAGTTGAATCTGGTGGATACTAACACGTGGTCCTGTCACACCAAAGACGGCACCGAGGTGGAAGGCGCTCTGGTCACCGGCCGGCCCCTCAACTAGTCCACCTTATAGTCCCCCGGGACGCGATGGTGATTACCAGCAGCATTCGGAGGTAGCATCGATGGGGAGAACAATCTGTGTTGTTCTGTTTCTTGTGCTTATCACCGCGGGTACGCTATCGGCCCAGCAAGACATTGCGGGAAGCGCTGATCACCCGCTCTTTACGCGCATGCCCGGGTTCTACATTGGCGAATACCAGGTTCAGCCGTTCGACGCCTACCAGTTCCGCGCCGTTCCCGGCGAACCGCGGGTGGAGGGCAAGATCACGACCCTCCGCTACTGGGTGAAGTCGGGGGCTCCTCCCCCTGGCGCCCTGGCGATCTGTCGCAACTACACCAACGCCGCGAAGCAGGTTGGCGGTGTTGTGCTGAACGACAACGGCCGCAACATGGCCACCATGAAGATCGCGAAAGACGGCCGGGAGGCTTGGGCGGAGATTGCTTGCGACAACAACCGCTACTCCCTGGTGATCGTAGAGAAGGAGGCCCTCGCCCAGGTGGTGACGGCGAGCGACATCCTGGCGACACTCGACAAGCAGGGCTTCATCGCACTCGATATCCACTTCGATACCGCCAAGGCGATCATCAAGCCTGAATCACAACCGATTGTCGACCAGATCGTGGTGCTGCTGAAAGGAAATTCGAAGCTCCAGATCAGTGTCGAGGGGCACACCGACAACGTGGGCACACCCCAAAGCAACCAGACGCTATCGGAGGCGCGTGCCAAGGCGGTTGTCGAGGCCATCGTTAAGCAGGGCATCGTCCAAGGCCGCCTGACTTCCGCAGGTTTCGGGCAGAACCGTCCCGTGGCCGACAATCGTACCGAGGAAGGGCGAGCCAAGAATCGACGCGTGGAACTCGTGCGACAGTAGATCTCCCGGCGCTCATTTCCCTGCCCCCTACAGGCTGACTGCACTAGCCCGGTCGATTTGCACTGGTCAGTCCATGGCTTCCCACCTTATTTCAACCGATTCCAGCATTTGTTCACGTTCTACGAATAATCAATGACACGTGGATGCATATCTGGCTTTTTAGGTGTATATTCTCACCGGTTACGAGATTCGAGACCGGAATCTCGTTTGGGTTCTGTTGACTTTATGGAGGATTCCTATGCAAATGAATTTAAACCGTCGCCATTTTTTCCAAACCGCAGCACTGGCTGCCGGACTTACGTTCGAAACGCGCCCGCTGAAGGCGTGGATGAAGACCAGCGAGCCAGCCAAACCGAGACCCACATCCGCCCGTCCGCCGATGGGCCGCATCGGGAAACTGGAAGTGAGCCGCCTCATCTGCGGGGGTAATCTTTTCAGCGGATTTGCACACAGCGGAAACCTGCTCTATGTCGCCGACGTGCTGAAACATTACTTCAGCGACGAAAAGATCCTGGAGACGCTTCAGTTGTGCGAAGAGAGCGGGATCAATACAACCATCTTACGAACCGACGACCGCATCGCAGGCGTCTTGAAGCGCTACAGGAAGGAACGAGGCAGGAAAATCCAATGGATCGCCCAGACCTATCCCAAAGTGGAGAACCTCAAGGACAACATTAAGCTTGCGATTGACAACGGCGCGGTGGGCGCGTACGCCCAGGGCGGGATCGCCGACACGTTCGTAAAGGACGGAAAGCTGGAGCTGGTGGCTGAGGTGGTGTCGTTCATCAAACAGAACGGCTTGCTGGCTGGAATCGGATCGCACTCGATGGAAGTGCCGATCCTGGCTGAACAGCAGAAAATCGAGGCAGATTTCTACTTCAAGACGATCAATAGTGCGGGTTACGAGACCCAGGACGTGCGCGATGTTGCCGCATTGATGAAGACCATCCACAAGCCATGGATCGCCTTCAAGGTTTTGGGCGCGGGGCGGGTTGAACCGAAGGACGGTTTTAACCTGGCATTCAAGAGCGGCGCGGACTTCGTCAATGTGGGGATGTACGACTTTCAGGTGGAGCAGAATGTCGGACTGGTGCGCGAAGTGGTACAGACACACGAAAAACGCGACCGGATATGGATGGCGTAGGCATTGGTGCCCCGGGTCTTCCGCAGCCAGCCAGGACACCCGTCCAATTCGTCTTTACCCTTACTATTAAAGGGTGTCTAAGAGGTCCTCGGGAGTCGTCGCCAATGGAGGGCATGGCCCCTCGGGGCTTTGAGGGTCGCAACGGAGCGCGACCCTCCCCTGCCCAAATCGAGACTACGGTCCTGGAGATATTGCTGTCTAGACGCCCTCCTGGTGGTCGGGCGAGACTTCATACTAGCGGTCAAGCCTGGTAGCTGCGTGCCACCAGCGGGTTACGCTCCAGGCCCCACTTGTGCTGGTGCCAGTAGGGATAGATTTCAGGAACGTCACTGGCGGCTTCGAGGCGACGCACTTCCTCTTCGGTGAGGCTCCAGCCCACGGCACCCAGGTTATCGCGAAGCTGGGCTTCATTGCGTGCTCCGACAATCAAGGAGCTGATACCGGGCCGGCGCAGGAGCCAGTTGAGGGCGACCTGTGGGATGGATTTACCACGTGCTCGGGCCACGTCATCCAGTACGTCCACGATACGGTAGAGGCGCTCCCAATCTACCGTACTTGGAGGTTCAAGCTGGGCGAGGCGGGTATCGCCCGGTTTGGGTACGTTGCGGCGGTACCTGCCGGAGAGCAGGCCGAAGGAGAGCGGACTCCACACCAGGATGCCAACCTGCTGGTCCAGCCCGAGGGGAATCAGCTCGTATTCCAGCTCGCGAGAGAGAAGCGAGTAGTAGACTTGCTGGGAGGCGAAGCGCTCGAAACCATTGCGTTCAGACGCCGCGAGCGATTTCATCAGGTGCCAGCCAGAGAAATTGGAACAGCCGACATAGCGGACCTTCCCCTGGCGAATGAGATGGTCCAGGGCACTGAGAGTCTCCTCAACCGGGGTCAGCGAGTCAAAGTTGTGCACTTGGTAAAGGTCAATCGTGTCGGTTCCCAGGCGGCGCAGGCTGTCTTCGCAGGCTTTGATGAGATGTTGGCGCGATGAGCCGGCATCATGCACGCCCGGTCCCATGCGGGCGAAAGCTTTTGTGGCAATCAGCACTTGGCCTCGTCGTTCGCGCCCGATGGCAGCCCCGAGCACCTCTTCGGAAAGACCTAGCGAATAAATATCGGCCGTGTCGAAAAGGTTAACGCCGGCCTCAAGACAAATGTCCACCAGGCGCCGGGCTTCGTCGACCTGGGCAGTGCCCATGTGCTTGAAGACTTCCCCTCCACCGAAGGTCATGGTGCCAAAGCTCAGCCTTGAAACTTGAAGCCCGGATCTTCCGAGGAAGCGGTAATCCATAAAGAGTCCTCCCTTTCCAGAATCGATTGGTTCGTGAGTTGAACTGACGGGAGCAGTTTACAATTAGTCTGCTCTTTGCGCCAGCGATTGGGGTCGAAAATCTTTCTCTGAGCAGAGCAATTTCCTCTAGAATATGGGTGCCGTCTCCTATTCGCAAATGATCGGTTGTTTTCCGACCGGTCCCAGGCTCCTCACAATTGGGTGAACCGGTTGAAGACTGTATTCTTCTCATAGGTGCCAAAATTACGATGAAGACTCAAAATGATTCCAACTCGAAGCGGTTCCACCAGCAGGTGGCATTGGTGGTAGGCGGGGCGCAGGGTATTGGCAAAGCCATCGCTGCCCGGCTGGCCCAGGAGGGAGCCCAGCTAGTCATTGCCGACATTGATCGGAAGATGATGGATCACACTGCTCGGGAAATTGCTTCCAGTGGCGCATGCGTAAGAACCATCTTTTGCGATGTTCGACACAGTGTTCAAGTCAACAAAATGGTGGCGGATGCGATCTCCTGGCACCACAAGATCGATATCTTGATGTTTGTGGCCGGTGTGGCTGAGGGTGTCCCCTTTCTAAAGACAGACGAGAGACTGTGGGATTTAACGATGGATGTCAACCTGCGGGGGGCATTTCTTGTTTCGCGAGCAGTTGTGCCCCATATGATCCGCCGTCGCTACGGCAAGTTGGTGTTTATGGCTTCCACGAATGCCTGGGACGCGGAAGCGCAGCTTGCCCCATATAATGCGTCAAAAGCCGGCATTTTCCTGCTGGCCAAGACCCTGGCTCGTGAACTTGGCCATTACGGGATCAACTCCAACGCATTAGGGCCCGGATTAATTCGAACACGTCTCTCTGAACCTCACTTGAAGAATCCAAAATTCATGAAGAAATACAAAGGCCTCATACCTGTCGGCAGGATTGGCGTCCCGGAAGATGTCGCTGGGCCCGCGGCCTTTTTGGCATCCCATGATTCCGACTATGTAAATGGCGTTTTGCTTTTTGTCGACGGCGGCCAACTGGCATAGGGAGCTCGAGACCTGAAGGGGTATCATAGCCTCCAGTGTCGGTTCCAAAACTCACAGCCCGGATGGGGGGGGATCGGATGCGTACAAGGTTGATGACGCTGGCATTTCTTGCCTATGCTGTTTCGGCAACACAGGCGGGTTGGCAGGCGGAGGCAACAAGGGACTTAGCCGACTGGTTCTCACCAAAAAACGTTTCATCCATCTGGCATCCGACTCATTGCGATCTCGAAGCCATGCAGGACGGGGTTCTACGAGCCACATTCTGGAAAGGGTATTCAACCACCGGTTTCGAGGCTGGACGGCTCCCGTTGGCCGACTGGAGCCCATGGAAGTCGTTCCAGTTTGTTGTAGAGAATCCCTATCGTGAACCGTTTTCCGTCTTCGTGCGAATCTCCAGCCGCGTCGATCACCCTCCAAAAGACACATATACCGGCGGCACATTCGATGGCTTCGTGATCGGGCCCGGTCGAAACACGGTAGAGATCAACCTGGAAAAGATGCAATCCCCTGAAGAACGGCCCATCGACCCCAAGCGAATTGCCTACCTGGGGATTTTCTTCCAACCACTGTTCCTTCGCGACGGGATGGATCTCAAGTTTCCCGAGGATAAGACACTCCGTCTGTCAAACCCGCGGCTCAGCGTTACCTCAGCCAGACTCCAGAAGCAGCCTTACGGCGATCTGCTTTTCCAGGAGGCTGACTCGAGTTTGTCAGAGCGGCGAAAAGAGGTCGAGCAGGCGCTGGACCATCTCCGGATCGAGATCGAGGAGGCCCGTGCCCGTGGAGTCGAGACTGCTTATGCCGAGATTGTCCCGTTTCTCGCCCAGATCGCTTTCCGGTCCCGCCTGGTGGCCTTCTGGCAGGACCGCGCTGAAGAGCAACGCTGGGCACTGGACTTCCTTCTGAAAGGGGCACGGCAAGCCGGGCGGGAACTGCGGGAGGCCATTGACGGCAGAGCTTCACAACGCAAG
>JBGPHY010000293.1:0-7122 GCA_041484625.1 Terriglobia bacterium
ATCAACTAACTCCGTCCAGTGTTTAGGAATGCCTAAATCTCGATTTCGATACCCCCGCCCTCGACGCGGATGTTATAGCTGGAGACCCCGTTGGGCGCAGGCAGGCGCGACACCTGGCCAGTGGTCACATCAAACACGGCCCCGTGCCAGGGACAGGTGACTTCTTTACCGCTGAGCTCCCCTTCGGAAAGCGGGCCACCGCGATGGGTGCAGGTGTCGTCGATGGCGTAAAAAGCCCCGTCGACATTAAAAAGAGCTATCTTCTTGCCATCAACCTCAACCATCTTGCCGTGGCCCGGTTGAATTTCATCGGACTTAGCTATCTTCACGAAGCCTGCCATAACTTACCTCCTCTTTGACTTGGGAGTGCCCGACTAGCCAGCATCTCCTTCCCCGTTCATCCCACTGCCGACATGCCCCTGAAATGGGCTGGGTCGTACTTCCGCAACAGACAAACTCGACACGGCGAATCCTTTCCGTTGGGTCTGCTGATTCCCGCCTCAGCGCATAACTGTCGAATATCCACGCCAGGGCGCCGGCCGTTGCCATTGAACACTACCTTCGCCAGGGCGGACTCGACCTCTGTGGGCACCGTGCCGATCGCTCCGGAAATCTGGCGCTTCAGGGTGCGGACGTGGTATATGACCCCGTACGACTTTAGGTCTTCACACAGCTTCCGCGCCAGCGACTCTTTGGAGGAGAACAAGCCTTTGCTCAGCGCGAACCCTCCAATCGCCCGAACAAGGGCGCCCGGTCTTCGCTCTGGAGAGCCATGTGGTTGCCGTGGTTCGAGCTGACCGGAGGGCATCGGTTCCTCACTTCATGCCGAGCTGGAGCCTCGCCGCTTCGGACATCTTGCTCGGGTCCCAAGGGGGATTCCACACGACCTCGACCTTGGCTGCGGAAACGCTCGGAATGGCCTGCACTCTGGAGGCGACTTCGACAGGAAGCGATTGCGCCGCCGGGCAACCGGGAGAAGTGAGGGTCATCTTGATCCCGACTGCCCTAGAAGCGTCCACGTTGATTTCGTAGACCAACCCCAGCTCATAGATATTGACGGGGATCTCCGGATCGAAGCAGGTGTGAAGCACCTCGACGACCTGTGCCTCGATAACGAGTGCATTGATAATACTGGTCTCCATAATCTCTTTCTCTACTCCTCCGCCACCGCTTTCTGGAGGAGGACGCTAGTCCTGGAAAAAGCGACCAGGTTAATATTGGCGGCGTTGAAGATGAGTTTAATTCCCATGAGCACGTTCACGGCTTTCTTGCGTGTTAACACCCCCAACACGCCCAAAGAAAACAGGGCGGCACTAATGAGAAGATAATGATACAGGGTGATCAAGCGTCGCTCCTCCTTCGAACCAGCATGGCTGCGCCGATCAACGCGATCAGCAAAAGAATCGAGGCAATTTCAAAACGCAAAAGATAGTCGGTCATGAACAAAGTGCCGATGGTCTCGGTAGTTGGCACGACAGGCTTTTCGGCCACCAAATGCCACCGGGTTTGGGTTGCCACCAGGGCCAGGGAAACAAAAACGGCCAAGGAAATCAAGATTCCCGGAATTATTTGAAATGTTTCTGCTTTCAGGTTGAGGTTATAGAGACGGTGGGTCAGCATTACGCCAAACAAGAGAAGGACCAGGATACCTCCAACGTAAATCAGAACCGGAGTTGCTGCCAGAAAATCAGCCCCCAAGAAAACATAGATCATGGCCACGCCGAAGAAGGTGAATAACAAGGCAAAGGCAGAATCGATCAAACTTAGGGAAAGAACAAGTACGGCTGCCGATCCCACGGTCACGATACCAACCATCACAAAAATAATGTCTGAAATGCTCATGGTCAAAATCTTCCTATTGGCAGAAGGTCTCGAAGGCTCCCCCGCATCCCCTGGTTACATGGTGGCAGCCGGCTGGGGTGCGTGGTGCGCTGGCTTTGGTGGTACCAGCGGTTTATCTTTGGCAAATCGGTACAGAAAGTCCTGTTAGTTATACACTGCATACTCGTATTCAGGGGTCATGACTAGACAGTGTGTCGGGCAAGGATAGGTGCATAAGTTGCAGTAACAACACAGGGACATATCAATGTCAAACTGGGTGACTCGCAGCTTAATCGGTGTCCCGTCGGAAGCGAACACCGGGGCTTCTTCCTTGGCACGCTTTTCCGTCGTCATGTAAATACAATCCACCGGACAAGCCCGCACGCACTGACCACAGCCAATGCAGTCTTCAATCTTATTGAAGAGTCTCATGCGGGAGCCCTCCGGCAACTCCCACTTCACATCCGGATATTGCAGTGTGACCGACCGGGTAAACAGGTGTTTGAAAGTTACTTTCATCCCAAGCAACACGGTCCAGACGGATTCGCAAATATCTTTAAAATATTGTTTCATAGAAATTCCCTGTTTCATCGATTAGGCAACCCGTTCCTTGCGTAGCACTCGTTGCCTCATGATTTTTTCCTGCAGCTTCATGATTCCAAACAACAATGCTTCCGGTCGAGGAGGGCAGCCAGGCACATACACGTCCACCGGGATGATGTTATCGACGCCATTCAAGACATGATAGCCATGTTTCCAATAAGGTCCACCGTTGTTCGCGCAACTTCCCATGGAGATCACATACTTGGGTTCGGCCATCTGTTCGTAAAGACGCTGATGCGCGTGGCCATTTTCAAAGTCACTGTGCCAGCCACAATCATCAGGTCAGCCTGGCGCGGTGTGGCCCGAGGAATCATGCCGAAGCGGTCCCAATCATAGCGTGAAGCGCCAGTGGCCATCATTTCAATGGCGCAACAGGCCAAACCGAAGGGCATCGGCCAAAGAGAAGAGGCGCGCGCCCAGTTAATCAAGTTGTCCACCGTGGTGAACGCAAGGTTATCACTACTATTCTCAAGTAGGCTCATAGTTTCTCCTGGAAATCCCGTCTTGGGAGGGGAGCAGCTTTGAGAAAATTGCACGTCTTAGCCTTCTGGGGTAGGTCGGATCCGGATGATCCACGAAGGCCCGAAAAAAATCGTTGGCCGCTGTCCCCCTGAAGGTGTGAAAAAATTGTTTTTGGCGCCACGTTAGCCACTCGCGTCGGCAATCTGGATCCGTCTCACGCTCCGCCACGCCCTTGGGGATGTAACAGAACGAGCCGTCGCTGAAGACCGCCGAGTTCAGCGTGGCGAAGAAGTTGTCGGAGTCAGGTACCACCGAGCCCAGGTACTTCTCGACCAGCTCCGGATGCTCCTGCACGGCCTCGGAGAACGAACAAAAGACGATGCCCAGCTCCGCCAGCTTTTCCTTAAACGTGGTCGCCACCGAGACGCTGTCGAAGACCGCATCGACGGCCACGCCGGTAAGCTGCTTTTGCTCCTCGAGGGGTATACCCAGTTTCTCGAAGGTCCTGAGGATCTCCGAGTCCACTTCCTCCAGACTCTCCGGCCCTTTCGCCTTCGGCTTCGGCGCCGCGTAGTAGATGATGTTCTGGTAGTCGATCGGTGGATAGTGGACGTTCTGCCAGGTGGGCTCTTTCATCGTCAACCAGAGCCGGTAAGACTTCAGCCGCCAATCCAGCATGAGCTTCGGCTCATTCTTCTTAGCTGAGATCAGGCGGATGATGTCCTCGTTCAGGCCTCGAGGGGCAATGTCCTGCTCCACCTCCGTGTAGAACCCGTACTTGTAATCCTGGCTGACGAACGCCTCAACCGTGTTCTCCGACTGGATGTTCGCGAAGCCGGGCTTAAGTTCCTCTCTTAAGACGGCTGGGGTCGTGCTCATGACTGCTCCTTTCTGCCGCAGCTCCGAATCTCAAACGTACTAAACACTTGTTGCCGCTTCGTGCTCTTTCTGCTGTTTCCCCGCGCATCTGGGGCAGGGGCACAGCTCGCGCAAATGCTCGAAGGTGTAAATACCGGTCGAGTGCCCGTCGCTCCAATGGAATTGGATCGCGTAGCGTCCGATCGGATCGATTGCCAGAGGATAGACATCTTTGCGAATCAATTCGTCGTGAAGCCGCTTCTTGCCGGACATCTCGTCCATGCACCCTGCACAGCGACAGCCAATGCGGAGGCCATAGCCCGTGTAGAGGCTTTCGTGCCCGTCTTTCCAGACGATCCGAACCTCAGTCTTCGATGGCTGGGTAATCTCCGCGGGATCTGGACGATCGCCAGCAGCTCCCGCAATATTGTGGGTGCTCACCTGCGCGGCCAGGTTCTCCGCGACCCGCACGAAGGCGCGGGCGCTCGGTGAATCGGGCATCGACTGGACGATCGGGCTTCCCCCGTCCGAGGTTTCGCGGATATCTGTCGCGAGCGGAATCGCACCAAGGAAGGGGATGTTGTTTGCCATGCCGTACCGCCGGGCCCCGCCGCTGCCGAATATTTCTTCACGTTGACCACAGTGCCGGCACTCGAACCCGCTCATGTTCTCCACCAGTCCCAAAACAGGGGTCCGAAGCTTATTGAACATGATGATGGCCTTCGCGGCCACCTGGAAGGCAACGTCTTGCGGAGTAGACACAATCGCAGCGCCGGTGAGGGGAATTTTCTGACAGAGGCTCAACTGAATGTCCCCGGTACCTGGCGGCAGATCGACCAGCAGATAGTCCAGCTCGCCCCACTCAACTCCGCCGAGGAACTGGTCCACCATCTTGGCAAGCATAGGCCCCCGCCAGATAACCGCTTCTCCCTTGGGTAACATAAATCCCATCGAGACGATCTTCACGCCATAACGCAGGGCGGGCACAATCTTTCCGTTGTGCTGCGTGAGCGGCGCGTCGGTTCCCATAAGGATTGGAATGGTCGGGCCGTAGACATCGGCGTCCATCAATCCCACGCGGGCGCCAAGCCTCGAAAGAGCGATAGCCAGGTTCGCGCTTACGGTGGACTTTCCGACCCCGCCCTTCCCGCTGGCCACGGGAACGATGTTCTTCACCAGAGGCAGCAGCTTGTCCTTCTCCTCTGACATAGTCGCGCGCACCTGCGAGGTCATGGTGACATCCACGTTCTTGATCCCTGGCAGCGAGAGTACAGCACGGTGCGCCTCTTCCTTCATCTGGTCGCGCACTGGGCAAGCGGGCGTCGTCAGCTCGATCGCAAAGGAAACGTTCTCACCCGAGATCTTTAGATCCTTGATGAAGCCGAGCGAGACAATATCGCGTCCCAGGTCGGGATCCTTGATTCTCGCAAGCGCCTGCAGGATTGCTTCTTGAGTCGTCACGATGTTGCTGGTCCTCCTTACCGTCCAAAGTACTGGGCATTGGTCTGCGCATAGCCGGTCCATTTTTCCGGTAGGTCCTCCAACTCGAAGATGGCCGAGACCGGACAGGCTGGCACGCATGCCCCGCAGTCGATGCACTCCACCGGGTCGATGTAGAGTTGGGTGACATTCGCGAAATCAGCTTCATCCTTCCTCGGATGAATACAATCCACTGGGCAGACATCCACGCACGCCGCATCCTTCGTGCCGATACACGGCTCTGCAATTACATAGGCCATTTTGCACCCCTCCTTTCAAACGACGGAAAGTTAGTGCGCCGCCTCATGGAACCCGTAACCCTCCCGTCATAAGCGGAGCAGGTCCAGGAGGCGAACACCGGGAACTCAAGTCAATGATACTTGGTTTAAGCAATTTTAGCAAGATAGGTATTTAGAAAGTTTAGAAAGTTGTTATATTGACAAATTTGCCCAACGTGTGTAGACTGAAAAGCCGGATGGGATTTGCCGCCAACTCTCCGGTATGCCGACGCGTGCTGTCGATAGAGGACAACTATGACGAAATCGGAGCAACCTACGAAGACTGAAATCCTACGCTTCCTGAAAACGACGGGAGGCGCTGAGGTGAAAGCGATAGCCGAAGCCTGCGGCCTTACTACGGTGGCGATTCGCCGGCATCTGTTAGATCTCCGCGCCGCCGGCGTCGTTCAACTGAAAACCGAGCGCCGGCCCAAGGGCCGCCCTACCACACTGCATTCGCTCACCGAATTGGGTGATGCCGAGTTCCCAAGAGACTATGAGGGGCTCGCCTGCGACCTACTCTCAAGCCTGGGCGCTCTGGACGGCGAAGTCAAGATCTCTCAAGTTTTGCAGCACCGCCGCAAGGAGATGACAGCACGTTACTTGCCGCGGATGAAAGGCAAGAGTTTAGAACAGCGAGTCCGCGAGGTGTCGACAATCCTAACAGAATGCGGCTACATGGCGGACGTGTCGCCGACGGGGCGAGGCTCCTTCCTGCTAACGGAGCACAATTGCGCTCTTCCGCGGGTAGCAAAATGCTTCCCTGTCACCTGTGAGGAGGAACTCTGCTTCATCCGCGACCTTGCGGGGGCGGAAGTGACGCGGATCTCCCACATCCTCGCTGGACACCTCCAGTGTTCCTACCTGATCCAGGAAAAGGGGACGTCGACCTGTGCCTCCCAGGCCCTTTGAACTAAATGAGGGGTTTCCTCTTGCCGCAAAAGCAATCAGCACGGTCATTGGGGTTTCAGCCCCGAAGCTCATCGCTGTGGTCGGCGGCGGCTGGTGCTTCCGTCATCAAATGTTGCTAGGCCGCCAGAGGCATTGCCCGAGCAGCCACACTGACCCACGGGGCCGAGTCGAAGAGCACGAACAGGACATTCTTTGATGCCAGAAAAGCCATCCTCGACGAGAAAATCTCTCTTAACGTCAGCCGCCGTGGGGTCAGACCAGCCTGCATGGCTGGGGTCCTGACCTCGCGCCCGAATTTCAATGCCCGATGAGGCCTGACGAAATTGTAATGGCAGCGAAGCAACTCCAGGTGGTCTTCGAGACGGTCCTTCCAGCGAGCGTGACAGATCGTCCGGCGGCCAAGATACGCCGAGCCGTGTCGGATCGTGAGATTCAATCGTTCGACAAACGACGTGTTGAGTTTCACTGAGTCTTCGGAGTCACGCAACGCCTGTTCCAATCGCCACCTATCCCCAAGCGCCGCTCTTCGCTCCACCTTCACGATGCGATCGTTTCGGCGTGTATTGAGGACCTGGCCATAGAGACACCCTGGCCCAAAGACTCGGCCGACGACTTTCTCGTAAAATCCGAATCCATCCGTGACGACGAGAGGAATCTGTTCGAGATTCATTCGGCTGGAAACGTCTCGAAAGAGGGCGAGTGTGTTGTG
>JBGPHY010000294.1:0-7079 GCA_041484625.1 Terriglobia bacterium
CCCGCACCGTGTCGCTCCACATCTGGGCGATGACTGCCGGGACCACCAGATAAGAGAAAACCAGCAAAACACCCACAATCGCGACGGATTTGGTAATCACGACGCCGAAGGACATGTAGAAGAGGATGTCCCAGAACCGGATATTGATTCCAGAGGCCTCGGCGCCCTCAGGGTCCAGCGAGATGGCCAGAAATTGCTTGCGAAAAATTACGTGAAACAAACCAATGCTGCCATAGAGCAACGCCATGTTCACCACTGACCGGAACGAAACCAGCAAGACATCTCCGACCAGCATGTGTTTTAACTCCTCGCCTCCGGTGGCGGACTTGGAGAGAATCAGGATGGCGGCCGCCGAGGCTGCTGCGTAGATGATGCCGATGTAGGCCTCCTGCGGGACTCGTTCCTTGCGCATTCGGGCAATTGCAAAAGCGGCCGCGCCGACAAAAGTAAAGGCCAGGGAAAAGAAGGAGACTTTCAGTGAGTCTCCATAGGGGTCGTAGCCCAGGACTAATGCATAGGTGGCGCCCAGGGCGGCAATCTGAGCGAGTGCCAGGTCAACAAAAATCACCTTCCGGGCGATGACGTGGATGCCCAAGTAGACATGGTTGATGGAGAGCACCAGACAGGCCAGAAATGGGATCAGCATCCATCTGAGTTCCAGAATAGAAGGCATGGAAGTCTCCTTATGGTTTCAGCACAGCCGTCGTCGTCCGTACAATGTAATCGATGAGGTCGAAATAGGTTTTGATTCCGGGAGCTCCTTCAACCTGGTCTGGAAGAACCACCACTTTTGCGCCGGTCTGTTGGGCGATGCGATTGGGAAGGGAAGGGTCATAAAAATTATCCACCAGGATCAAGGGGATCGCTTCGGCTTTTATCCTATCAACAACCCCACGGACATGTTGTGGGCCGGGAGGGATCCCGGGGCGCTCTTCAATGGTCCCAACCAACTGCAGCCCGAACACGCGAGCAAAATAGACCCAAACCTTGTGAAACTCAAAGGCCTTCCTGCCACGAAGGGCTTCGGCGGCTTTCAGCCACCCTCCAGTCTTGGCAGACAAGGGTTGTCCCCCAATCTTGTTGGCATCCAGGAAATTTGCTAGCTGTCCGCTCCAGGCCAGGCGAGTCAGTTTCTGGGTGCCCAGCAGCTTCAGCAATTCCGGACCGAACAGGGCCGTGTCGATCCGGTTGAAGAAGTCGGTCTTGCGGGATTCGTAGTAGGCGGCCCCCGCAGAGTCTGCCCCCTTCAAGGCTTCGCAGATGTTGCCGGCTTCCACCTTGGCCAGCAAGGGATCGAGCCAGGCGTGGGGATTCCCCTGGGGATGAATGTCACCCAGTTCCCGCGATACCACCGAAGGAACTTCCAGGGCGGAGATGTTGCTGCCGGCAATGATTCGCCCGGGTGTTCCTCGAAAAATCCTGGAATTGCCCGAACCGTTGACAACCTCATCTGCCCAGAGTTCCAGCGAAAAACCATTTTCGATGAAAAGGTCTGCATCACGGGTGCGCTTCATCAAGATGGGCGTGGGAGTCACAAAATGCGGATCCTGGTCCCCTTTAGCCAGCGCAATCACCTCCACTCTGGCGCCACCGACCTCCTCGGTGAGTGCCTTCAAGGTGGGGAGCGTACAGACTACTTGCAGTTTCTTATCTGCACTGAAACCAGTGGAAGCGAGTGCAAGAGCGACGAGTCCGAACAAGAGACTGATTTTGAGGTGTTTCATGTCACGCTCCTTATTTGTTCACCCAGAATGGCTCGGGTGGATGGGCACCAAAGACAAAGTTCAGTTCCATGTAGACCGAGTTGCGACCATCCTCGGTAAAGAAATCGCTCCAGCGATGCTCGTAATTAATGCGGAAGCGCAAGAACTCACTCAGGTAATACGAGAAGTAGGGAGTGATACTGTGCCGCTGAAATGCCGGATTAAAAGCAGTGTCAGTGCTGTCCCAGCGCACTCCGGCATATTTGCGACGGTCAAACTGCCACTGGGTGAAAACCGAAAGCCCACGAGGTTTTCCGTGCCCCGGCTGTATCCCGAGGGCATCAATGGCCTGGGCCACCTCCACCGGTTCCGCAGCTTGGGGGAATGCGTGTGGAGCCAGCATCAGCTCTCCGCCCAGGATATAGGACTTCCATTCACCTTGCCGCAGAGGTTTCCACCGGTAGGTGAAATCAATGCCGTTCAAGGTGACAGAGGTTACCTGGTTCCCCGAAGGATGATAATAAGTCGACCAGCCTAAATTGACATTATGTGCCTCCCTGATGGTCTTATACCAGCGCAAATGTCCCAGGTAGGACATTCGGCTGTTCAGGTTCGGGGAAATCGCAACATTCCCGCCAGTTAGCACCTCCAACGTCGCGTCCAAACTGGAATTCTTGTCCCATGGAGTCGGAATGAAAAAATTGCTCGAGATTCCATTTTGATTGAACCCCTCCGGGCCTAAAAATTCCTCTGTCGGCAACGATCGAAAGGTCTGGGGGAGGTCGTGGGTATGAAGGATATTGAACTGGCCGAAATTGGGCCGGAAGCGGCCAATCTTGAATTTCAAACCCAGTGGAGGCCGGTCGAGGAAGGGAAGTTTCTTCAGGTTGAAATAACCTTCCTCTATATCGATTGAGTACTTTCCTGGAACATCAGACCCGATGGCCGCAATCAAGACCCCATCAGCATACGGATCAATGGGGACGCGGAAGTCGACTTCGGCTTCGCGCAGATTCATTTTGTTGTCGATGCGGGTGCCGTCCTCGCTGAAGACCTTGGAACTATCGATGCGGCCGACTAAATTTCCTACCACCGCGATGGCAGGATTGAGCGCTCCAGGAATGGACTGGGGAGTGCTGACCGCGGGAGCCGCTGCCTGTCCCGGCCCTTCAGCTTCAGGCGCAGCCTGGAGCATCTGGGTTTGCAATTGTTCGACCTGATTCTCCAGATCCTTGATGCGCTTCTCATAGTCGGATTTCAGCGCATCGATCTGGGCTTTCAGTGTTTCCAGGACCGCCTTGTCCGGCGCAGACGATGGGGTCGATCCTCTGGACGGATCCTGGGCGTGTCTTTCATCCTCTTTCTGTGCCGGGGTTTCAGCCAGCACTCCTCTGCCAAGAATGAGGCCAAGGACGAGCCCCAATAGCAACGTTCTTACCCGCCCGGTGGGGTATTCTTTGAGGTATATCATGGATTTCCTCCAAATCAAGTCATTGAACCTGGAACGGATGGCTCTCTTTTGTCGAGTGATGCCATACAAATGGTACAGCTCCCGGTTCCTTGAAGGTTGGATAACGGTCAGGATATTCAGAATCAAGAGAAATGCAACTGCGGGGGAGCGCGTGGCTGAAGGTTCAGAGCGACGGTCTGGCGGGGTGAAACGGGTTGCAATCCCGGACTCCAGGCGTCAAGCTGAGGGACTTCGAGTCCAAGGAATGGTTCCATCAAAACGGCGAGGGTCCGGTGCTGGTAGCTGCAGGCCAGACAGTCTAGCAGTCTCCCGCCCACATTCCTGGACTGAACCGCCGAGACTTGTTGAGTCTGGACAGCAGTGCCATTCTTGAAAAGTGAGTTGCTGCGTTCGCAGGAGTGGTAGCAACTGTGTAGCAGGTTGAAGAAAAGAAGGACCCTTGCTAGGAATCTAGCCACCAACTGGCGAAATCTACGGTATCGAAATGACTTGGCCATTGCTACCCAATCACAAGTTAAGGGAATCTTCTCTAGCTTTAGAGTAGCTTTCGGCCCAAGAAGTTGTCAAGCGCTGTTGAAAAAGGCCTGAAAGGCCATGGGAGACTAGCCCAAGGCCAAGCGAGCGCTTGTTGCGAGCCCCGGCCTGCGTCAATGAGCCCCATTTCTTATTATTTTCTCCCCGTTTTGGCGCGGAGGGCGCCCGCACCAGCACGGGGAGATTCACTATAGGTTTCACCATTCCCAGGGCGTCGCAGGGGCCTTCCCCCCTGCGACGCCCTGGGCTACACTCCTCCGCCCACTTTGTGGGCTGAATGATATTTTTCTGGGCGGTAGTGGTCCCCCCTACATATTCATCTTCATCGTAGCTGCCAATGCCAGTTCCATGAATCGGTGATGCACCGGGTGGAAGCTACCCCTTCTCGAAGGTTGCGGAGGCACCGAACGTTCCCCATTGGAGCAAGAACTTTCCGCCGTCACCGTCCTTCACCAGCTTGATTGTGACCTGTTCTTCGGAGGTGCTGGCTTTCGTGGAGACCAGAGGCACTTCAGCCACCACGGTGTCGTCCTGCTTGATAAGGAGCTGCCATTTGTCTTTCTCTACCAGCTTAGCGAGCAGGACATACTTGCCCTTCTTGACCAGCTTGTCACCGAGCTTGAGATCGACATCCGTAGTCAAGGTGGTGGCGGCATTAGAGCCCATCCGCCATTCCTGGCCGGGAGAGATCAAAGTGTTAATGTCGCGCCCCTGCAGGGATGGGCGCCCATACTCCACTGTTACCTTCCCGCCACCAATGGCCAGGGTCGCTTCTCCCCGGTCTTGAGCCTGGGCAGGGGCAGAGAGAATCAAGCACAGGATTCCCAGAAAGAAAAATCCCAACAATAGCTTCTTCATGTAGCAAATCTCCTTTGCTGTAGTGTAGTTGATTTTGGGTACCGGAACCTGCCGGATGGGTCATTATAGCGACAGGATCCTTTCAGCACAATCTCAATCACAACGAGATTACCTCGTCCACCGGCAAAGCCAACCAATGGGCAATTGACCTTTTCAGTGGTCAAGTTCACAATAATCCCTTGAAGATAGGGCAGGCTACAGGCAATGACGGATCTCAAGGGCACCCGGTTCAAGCTTTTTCTCTTGGCGTTTCTCTGGCTACTCCTGCCTCCGAGGCTTGAGGCTCAAGTCCTGCTTAATGGAAATGTGTTGGATGAATCAAGGCAGCCGCTTGCTTCAGTTCATATCACGGTCGAACCTGAATCTCCAGGTTCGACCGTAGAACTCAATTCAGATGTCGCAGGCACTTTCAACCTGAACCTGAGAGCGGCTGGCCGGTATTACTTCAGTGCCAGTTCCCCGGGTTTTTTCGAACTGAAGAGACGGCCGGTTGACCTGGTGGTGCGAGTCAATCTCATCACCATCGACCTGATCCCCATGGAAGGCTCAAATTACTCCATAGAGGTCTATCCGGAAAAAAACCTGGAGATTGAACAGATCGCCTCGACCCAAGATTTGAGCGATGACCAGGTGCAATCGATTCCGGCTGCCCGATCCTACTATCTGGTCAATATGATGTCAGTCCTGCCGGGAGTCATACAGGACTCTGACGGGAGGCTGCACTTTAACGGCAGTCCCGCAGACCAAACCAACTGGCTGTTGGACGGATTCAACGCGGCAGACCCGGTGACAGGTCAACTGGAAGCCACACTGAGCGTGGATGCTGTGAAGTCCCTCGACTTGTTCTCGGGACGCTACTCTGTGGAATTTGGCAAGGGAACGGGCGGCTCGATGGCCATCAGCAGCCCGATCGGGACGAACCGGTTCCGACCCCTGGTTACGAACTTCTTCCCGGGGCTTGGAAAGGAAAAAGGATGGCATATTGTCAGCTGGCGTCCCCGATTCAATTTTTCGGGACCAATCAGAAAGGACAAAGTATGGTTTTTCAATGGCTTGGATTTCTTGTACCGGGAGAACCTCATTCATGAACTGCCTTCGGGTCAAGACCGGACCTTAACCTGGAATTTGAGCAATCTGTTCCGAGTCCAGGCCAATCTGAGTCCTTCCAATGTTTTCAGTAGTGAATTCTTGTACAACTACTTCAATGCTCCCAAAACTGGGCTTTCGGCCCTGGACCCGGTGGGAACCACGCTGGACATGCGAGCACGCCGTTACTTCTTCAACGTGAGAGACCAGCTCTACCTTCCTTCGAAGACCCTGATTGAGATTGGGATTGCCTCCTACCGGTCGTTCAACCGGGGTGTTCCCCAAGGACACGAACTGTACCAGATCACTCCCAACGGCAGGGACGGCAACTTCTTCATTGATTCCGTGCTGAAAGGCGTAAGGCATGAGGGGTTAATCAACGTCTTTCTGCCATCTGTAGCTGGTTGGGGGACGCACCAATTTAAGACCGGCGTGGACTTTGACTATTCCAGTTTATACCAGGATGTGGATCGGACCGGTTATGAGTACTATCGTCTGGACGGCACTCTGACCCGGCGGGTTTCCTTTGGTGGGAACGGAGAATTTACACAGTCGAACCTGGAGAGTGCTGTGTACTTCCAGGATCGATGGTCCGTTCGCACCTGGCTGTTGGTGGAAGCCGGCATTCGTTGGGATCACGACAGGATCCTTTCCGACAGTGCCGTGACGCCGCGTTTCAGTTTTTCTTTCTTGCCTCCCCGTTTGAAAAATACCAAGTTGGCAGCCGGCTTTGGCTTGATCCCTTCCGCCACGAATCTTCGTTTGTTTACCCGGAACCAGGATCAGTACTCGACGGCCGAGAACTTCGGCACTGATGGCACGACGATCATAGGGCCGACCTACCTCACCAAGTTTGAGATTGACCCCCAACACCTGGGCATACCCAAAGCCAAGAACTTAAGTACGGGTGTGGAACAGACCCTGCCACGTGATTTTCGGATGCAGCTCAATTACTTGCGGAAGCGCGGTCATAGCGGTTACACCTACATGCCATCACCCTTTGCGGCCACGATTCCCAACCATAGTGGTTTTCCTCCGGGAACACAGGGCATGGTCTATTCCTTACAGAACTCCCAAACCGAACGCTACGATGCCCTGGAAATTTCACTGAGGAAAAGATTCAAAAGAAATTCGGAGTGGTTTGCAAGCTACACCCGGTCCAGAGCCGTCTCCAATGCCGCCGTAAATGTCAGTATTGACGACCCTCTGATCTACACAGACCGGTCAGGTCCGTTTTCCTGGGATATACCGAGCCGTTTACTGAGCTGGATTTTTTTCCCTTTAACCAAGAACAATTGGATCGAGTATTACCTGGAATGGAAGGATGGGTTCCCGTTCACCATTTACAACTCGGAAGGCCAGCAGGTCGGGGGGCTAAATGCTAGCCGGCTTCCCCGCCAGTTCAGCTTAAACGTGCATTACGAGAG
>JBGPHY010000295.1:0-7076 GCA_041484625.1 Terriglobia bacterium
CGTCCACCAGAGCATTTGGAAAGGGAACAAGAACCAGTTCTACGAAGCAGGCGGCTACGCTGATCTCAGCAAGAACGCCATTTACTACATCGGCGGTGTCTTGAAGCATGCCCCGGCCCTGCTGGGTTTTTGCGCCCCCACCACCAATTCTTACCGACGCCTGGTTCCGGGGTATGAGGCCCCGATCAACTTGATTTACTCTCAGCGCAACCGTAGTGCCAGCGTCCGGATCTCCGCCTATTCCCGCAGCGAGAAGGCCAAGCGGTTGGAGGTTCGCTTTCCGGATCCTTCCTGCAATGGTTACCTGTGCTTTGCCGCCCTGTTGATGGCCGGAATTGACGGAATCCAGAACAAGATAGTTCCGCCCGATCCTATTGACAAGGACCTGTACGACCTGGAGCCGGAAGAGAAGGCCACAGTGAAGTCCACTCCCGGCAGCCTCGAGGAAGTCCTCGACGCACTGGAAGCCGATCACGAGTTCCTGCTGAAGGGCGACGTGTTCACCAGGGACGTGATTGAAACCTGGCTGGAGTACAAGCGCCTCAAGGAAGTGGATGCCATCCGCCTGCGGCCGCATCCCTATGAGTTCGCTCTGTATTACGACATTTAGGAAGTGTCAAGTCTCATGGAACAAGGAGCAAGGTTCCCCTCTTTCTCCTTGTTCCATTCCCCGTTTCACCGGTCTTCCAGTTCACCTTTTCACGCTTGCACCCTTACTGGTGCCCACTTGCTTCTGGCGACAGGTATTCTTCCTCGTAAAACCGCAGAAGGGCAATCAGAAGCGCCAGGATCAAGGGACCCGCAAAGAGGCCGATGAAACCGAATAGCTTCAATCCTCCAAAGACCCCCAGCATAACGGTGACAGGATGGATTTTGGATTTCCCGCTGATCAAGCGCGGTTTCAAGATATTGTCGATGCTGGAAACCACCACAGCGCTGTAGACCAGCAGGCCTACTCCCCTCAACGTCTCCCCCGAGAGGATCAAGTAGATCCCGGCCGGCACCCATATGATGGCTGCACCCAGCAACGGCAGGAACGAGAGGATCACCATGACAAATCCCCAGAAGATGGCGTTCGCTACCCCGAAAAGGAGGAACCCCAAACCTCCCAGAGAACCCTGAGCTACTGCGGTCATGACTTGCCCATACACCACCGCGGAGGTCACATTTCGGATTTCATCGATGAGTTTATCCTTGAGATTGGGATCCAGTGGGATCAGCAGTCTGACCCGGTCAAAAACGCCCTCCCCCGTCTTGAAGAGGTAAGCCATAACGAAGAACATGATTAACAGGCCGATCAGGGCATCCGACAAAGACCCTAAAAACCCTGACACGGCTCCCAGCAGGACATCTTTGACCTGAGTAATCAACTGCTCCTTGTAAAGGCTGAGGTCCACATACTTGCCCAAAACCTGTTGGACCTTCCCTTCGATCCTGAATAACCACTGTTGCCGGTCCGGAGAATCTGTCACCGATGACACGGCTGTGCGAACCTCATGCATCAGCTTGCTGGTGATGTAAACAGAAGGCAAGACAATTGCCACGATGATGGTGAGGCTGAGGATTAACATGGCCAGGTGCCGGCTACGAATCTTCCCTTCCAGCCAACGCTTGAAAGGGTATAGGAGATAGGTCAATAACAGGGCAAATACCAGGTAGCGAAGGAACGGATACACCAGAAGGAAGCCGCCGAGCAAAGCGGTAAAGATGGTCAGCACAAAGAACACTTTTTCTTTTTTCATGTCGTACCCTATTGTTGAGGAATCATCGGAGCTGCACAAGAAGGTGTGAAAAATCCGGGAGGGCGAGCCTCCTGGCGAGCCACCCGCCGTAAGTGCTCACTCCACCGCAGCTCGGAGGGAGCCTCGCCCTCCCCCGAGGGCGCAATCGGAATTTTTTCACCCCTCAATCTTGACCGAGAGAGGGAAGGCTGAATCTGAACCCCATCCCAGGTCTTCCGCCAACTATAAGTCTTTCGGGAGTCTAGCATTTTTGAAAGTGGGGCAACAGGCGGATATGCTATGATTCGGATCCGCCGTGAACCCGCTGACGCGGGGATTCACCATCCTCCTGACCAGACCACCACCCAAGGAGTCGTGCGGCATGCCGGCAAGAATCATTGACGGGGTCAAAATCGGCCAGAAGATTCGCGAGGAAGTCCGACAGGAAGTCGACGCGCTCAAGAAGGCCAGGATCGTTCCAGGCCTGGCCGCCATCCTGGTGGGGAGCAATCCCGCCTCTCATGTCTACGTCAGAAGCAAGATCAAGGCCTGCGAGAATCTCGGAATCTACAGTGTTTCCCTGCCTCTGCCGGAGACTACCGGCACCACTGAACTGCTGGAGCAGATTGCCGATCTAAACCGCCGGGAAGAGATCGATGGAATCCTGGTGCAACTGCCTCTCCCCCCTCAGATTGACGAAAAAGCCGTCCTCTTCGCCGTCGATCCCGCCAAAGACGTGGATGGTTTGCATCCTGTTAACGCCGGGAACCTGGCTCTCGGCAGGGAGGGCTTGCGTCCCTGTACCCCCTCGGGAGTTGTCGAGATTCTCCGCCGCGAAAACGTGCCCCTGGTCGGGAAACCGCAGGCCTTTCTGCTCCTTCAAGAACACGCTACCGTCACCATTTGCCACTCCCGAACCCGGAATCTCCCCGAGGTATCCCGGCAGGCCGACATCCTGATCGCGGCCATGGGCAGGCCCGCCTTGATCACTGCGGATTTCATCAAACCCGGCGCAGTTGTGATCGATGTCGGCACCAACCGCGTTTCTGGAGAAAGCCTGCCTCAATTCCTGGCGGCTGATCCCAACCTGGCCGCCCAATACGAGAGGAACCAGGCTGAGGGCAGGAACTACGTGCTCTGCGGTGACGTCAATTTTTCCAGCGTTTCGGCTGTGGCATCGGCACTGACTCCCGTCCCGGGCGGCGTGGGTCCTCTGACTATTGCCATGTTGATGAAGAACACCGTTCAGGCGGCCTGAATGAGACGGGGTTGCAGGAAGACCGAATAACGGGCAACAATTGTCGATTCCCGTACTTGGAAATCCCCATGAACCGAGTTGGCTTGACCGGCGGGATTGCCAGCGGAAAATCCACCGTCTGTGAGATGCTCCGGAAAAGGGGCGTCACTATCCTGGATGCAGACCTGCTGGCTCACCAGGTAATTCTCCGCGAGCAACCCTGCTACACGCGTGTGGTGGAGGCGTTCGGCCAGGAAATCCTGGCTTCCGGCGGCGAGATTGACCGTAGCAAGCTGGGCGAACTGGTTTTTGAGGATCCGCCGAAGCTCCGAATCCTTAACCAGATTGTCCATCCGGAAGTCATTCGACAAATCCTCGCCAAGTTGGATATCATAGAGTGTAAAGGCGATGACCCTCGCGTGATCGTTGATGCTTCGGTCATGATTGAGTCCGGGTTCCACAAGACGTTTCAGTTCCTGATCGTGGTCACCTGCCGGGCTGAGCAGCAACTGGAACGGCTTATGGGTCGCGCAAGGTTAACCGAACACCAGGCCCGGCAGCGCATTGCGGCCCAGATTCCGCTGCCCGAGAAAGTGCGGTTGGCCCATTGGGTGATTGATAACTCGGGACCTTTGGAACATACCGAGGCCCAGGTGGACCGGCTGTAGACGGAATTGAATACCAGGGTCTGGGCTGGACCGGGCTGATACCCGGCTGCGGAGGCCCCGAGCTGGGTAAGCCCGACCTCCGTGCTGGGCTCGCTGTTGTCACCAGTGACGGTGATATAAGAGTGCCTCATGACCGTTTTCAAGTACGCCAGCGCCGATGAAAATGGCAGGGGTAGCCACGATTGATTCGCTTCTTGAATCAATCGTGGGCTTTTCAAAAAGTTACACATGCCCACGGTTACTGCCAAGAGCGCAGTAACCGTGGCTACCCAAACTCGCATTTTCATGGAAGGTGAAGCTCACCTGTATGAAGACTTTGGTTTGTCCCTCTGCCCTGATTCCTATTCGAGAACGTTGGCAGCGTTCCTGGATATGGATCGTCTGTGGCTCTGTCGTTTGGACGGTCATTTTTGCCGGCGTGGTCTTTGGCCAGACCAGCGCCCGGGTCGTTCAACTGCAGGGGCTTCTTTCGGTCAGTGCAGTTCGTCCCGGAGACGCCTTTCAGACAGCAGTAATCCTGCAGATCGCTGAAGGATATCACGTCAACGCGCATGTCCCGTCGCAGGACTACCTGATCCCTACTACTGTGACCTTTTCGGCTCCTCCCGGCATTCAACTTGGAGATCTCCGTTACCCGGCGCCAGCTCAAAGAACCTTCAGGTTTTCCCCTGAGGCTCCTTTGGCCGTTCACGAGGGGAGCATGGTGATCGTAGCCAACGCCACTGCTGAGGCTTCGCTGCCAGCGGGCCAGCTTCTCCTGCGGGCAGACGTCAGGGTTCAGGCCTGTAACGACACGCAGTGCCTGGCCCCATCCAATCTCAGTCTCGAGATCCCTGTTCCGACCAATGCGGTCGGCGCTCCCATCCAATCCGTCAACCAGGAGATTTTTTCGGCCGTGAGCCCGAGCCCAGTTCCCGCGCCTGCCCCCTCCCTGCCGCGTGCGGATTCACCCGGCGGCGGGAAACTGGTGCAGTTTGACGGCACTCTGCGAAAGAACACGATCACAGAGATGATTGAAAGTCGCGGCCTCCTGCTGACCCTGCTTTTTGTCTTTCTGTCCGGCCTGGCTTTGAACACCACTCCCTGTGTTTACCCCATCATCCCGATCACCATCGGGTTCTTCGCCAATCAGAGCGAGGGCCGGCTGCGCCGAACCTTCCTGATGGCGTCCGTCTACGTCTTAGGAATGGCCATTACCTATTCTGCATTAGGTGTGGTCGCCTCCACCACCAAGAGGCTGTTCGGAGCCGCCCTGCAAAATCCTGTAGTGCTGGTTGGGCTGGCCGCGTTGATGGTGGGACTGGCCCTGTCCATGTTCGGAGTCTATGAGTTTCGTCTTCCCGGCTTTCTGAACCGCTTTGCTTCCAAGACCACTCAGTCGAGAGGGGGGATGGCCGGGGCGTTCCTAATGGGGCTGATGATGGGGATTGTGGCAGCTCCTTGCATTGGCCCCTTTGTGCTGGGCTTGCTGGTGCACGTTGGGACCCGGGGAGATCCAGTCTACGGGTTCTCACTCTTCTTTGTGCTGGCGCTCGGTCTGGGATTGCCCTACCTGGTTCTGGGGACTTTTTCAGGGGCTTTAAAAACCTTGCCGCGCTCCGGAGAGTGGATGGTTGCCGTCCGCAAGGTTTTTGGGCTCATCCTGATCGGGATGGCTGTCTACTTCCTGATGCCCTTGCTCGGAAAGTGGCAGAACCCGATACTGGTGGCATTCCTGGCGGCGTCCTCTTTCTACCTGATTGCCTGGGAGGCCCGCCGTTCCAGGACCAGGCGATTTGGCTGGGCATTAAGGGCGGTGGGAGCCGGGGCGGCAATAGCGGCCCTGTTCCTGGCGCTCCCGGAGAAAACGCAAGCCCGGCTCCCCTGGCAGCCTTTTACCCGCGAGGCACTGGAAGCAGCGAGGGGCTTGGGGAAACCGGTTATTGTCGATGCTTTTGCCGATTGGTGCATTCCCTGCAAGGAGCTGGATAAAATAACATTCAGCCATCCGGCCATCCAGAATGAAGCAAGCCGCTTCGTCTGGCTCAAGTTGGATCTGACCCGGGATGAGCCCAATTCCGAGGCAACACAAGCCCGGGACCATTTTGCGATCCGCGGTGTTCCGACCATCATTTTTCTGGATTCTTCCGGACACGAACGAACCGATATCCGGGTGGAGGGATTTGAGAAGCCGGCCCCGTTTCTGGCCAGGATGGAGCAGGTGGCCAGGTTTGAAAAGAGGTCTTTGCAGTACTAGTCAGCGAACCCATAAGGATGGCGGATTCTCATATTTGCGAGGTTCTATGGTTTTAGGTCGATTTCGATCAATAATGCTAGTCATAGTCGCGACCCTCCTGATCGGTACTGGCGTGTGGCGCCTGGTGTCGACTGGTCCAGGGAATTCCGGTGGGACCGGCCAGAAGGCTCCCCAGTTCTCCCTGCCGAACCTGGACGGCAAAATTATCAGCCTGAAGGATTATGCCAACAAAGTTGTGGTGGTTGACTTCTGGGCCACCTGGTGTGGCCCCTGTCGCCAGGAGATTCCTCACTTGAACCGTCTTTACCTGGATTACCGGGCCAAGGGGCTGGAGGTAATTGGGATTTCCATGGACGATGGAACCGATGTGGTTAAGCAATTCCTCCTGAAGAACCGGATCGACTACCCTGTGGTCATGGGAAATGAAGGAATAGATCGCGATTTCGGAGGGGTGGAAGGAATTCCGACCAAGTTCATCATCGATCGCAATGGGAACGTGGTGCGAAAACTGGTGGGTTACCAGGTTCCTGCGCTGGAAAAGGCGATTCGCGAAATACTCGGTTAAGAGATGATTCCACGCTATGGTGCTCACGATCCGACTTAGAACTCTCCTGCTCATCTTAATTCTGGCTGTCCTGAGTACCTGGTCAGTCAGCCGACTTGTGCCCCGATTCTTAACACCCAGCGGCCCCTATTTCACGGAGGGACCTTCAGCTTCAACCGCGGACAAACCATACGTCCCGGTAGGTCAAGACGAGTCCAGCAATATTGAGATTTACAAGCGAGTCAGTCCTGCTGTGGTGAACATCACCTCCACTACTCTCGACTTCGACTTCTTCTTTAACGCCGTGCCCAGAGAAGGAGCCGGGTCCGGGTCCATCATCGACGGAAATGGGCATATCCTGACCAATTACCATGTCATTGAAGGGGCTCGTCTCCTGGAAGTCACACTCGCCGATAAACGCAAGTTCAAGGCCCAGGTGGTCGGTGTTGACCCTACCAACGATCTGGCAGTCGTCAAGATTGAACCTGGAAAGAAGGCGATGCAGGTCGTACAGATGGGCAGCTCTTCCAACCTGCAGGTGGGTCAGAAAGTCCTGGCCATCGGCAATCCGTTTGGCTTCGAGGGCACACTGACGGTCGGCGTTATCAGTTCGTTACGCCGCAGTATCCGAGGAGAAAACGGGAAGCTGATCGACGATGTAATTCAGACG
>JBGPHY010000296.1:0-7073 GCA_041484625.1 Terriglobia bacterium
AGGATCCGGTAGTGCGAGACCTTCTTTCCGATCAGGTTCCCCTCGGTTGATTCAGGCTCGGAGGACGCCTCGGGCTTGACGGCTGGGATAGCTGACTTTTCCTCCTCCCGTTGCACCTCGACCAGCAACCGGTAGCCCCGGCGTGCCACCGTTTCCAGGTAGCGCGGCTCCTCCGCTGAGTCCCCCAGCGCTAAACGCAGCTTCTTGATGGCCGCGTTGATGCTGTGATCAAACTCGACAATGGTGTTGTTGGGCCAGAGCTTCAGGCGGATTTCCTCCCGGCTTACCACCACACCGGGATGCTCCAGCAGCATCTTGAGCACCTTGAACGGTTGCTCCTGAAGACGAATTTTCCGGCCGGCCATGTAAAGTTCTCCCGCCTTGGAGTCCAGCCTGAAGGGCCCGAAACAAATCTCATTTGGAGAGGCTGCAGCTTCCATACGCGTTCTATTGCAATATTAGGAGGGGTAAGGATCTTTGCACAGAGCATACCACTTCGCTGCCCGGCACTCAATACCGTTCTGAAAGCCTCAGGTACTGGGTTAGTTAAACGGGGGGATAGGAGGAAACAGGCTCCGCTAGGAGCCCAATGTTTGTAGGAAATTCGGTCCTCCAGCATCTCCGCCGCCGGGCGGAATGCAGGCATGGTATCCGTTCTGCTCTGGGTTCCCCACGTTCCGCCCGGCGGCGGGATTTTAGCTGGGTCCCTTTCTACAGACAACTGGCTCCTAGCGGAGCCACCACCCATCACTGGCCCATTACGAGCTCAGTTGATTGATACCACCCTAACAACCGCATTAGTAGTCACTTAGCAGGTCACCCGCAAATCACTCCCAAGTCACCGCTGCTGCATTGAGGTATCCGCCCGCCTGACCGAAACTTGGCGCCACTTCGAAACCCTGGAGGTGGTCCCATGAAGAAGTTCAGCAATGGACGGAATAAGGGTGTCGAGAGCATCCATCACCCTGCTTTCTCAATTGGGAAGATGTTGATACTGGTGGGTTTAGTTTCGGGTTATGTCCAGACATCAATTGCCCTGAAGGCAGCGGTCCCTTTTGGTTCCAAGGATTCAGAGTCCAAGGTAGAACTAATCCTGCTGGTTTATACTTACCCTGACTTGCCGACCAGTCAGATCAGACAGATCAGAGCCCGAGTGGCCTTCATTCTGGACAATGCGGCAATTCGGACCAAATGGCTGGATTGTCTCCCAAGATCGGAAGAACAGCAGGTACCGGTAGCTTGTGGGCAACCCTTGGGCCCCAGCGAATTGGTCGTACGCTTGGTGGACCACGCCGCTGCGTCCAAAGCCGATGCCTCTATGACAACCCTGGGGCACTCTATTGCCGGAGAAGGGGGCGGTTCATATGCAACAGTGTACTGTGCCCCTGTCCAAAAGTTTGCCCGGGGTGATAAGACCTCTGAAATCGCGTTCCTCGGTCATGCGATCGCCCACGAGATTGGCCACCTCTTGCTCGGTTCCAACGCCCATAGCAGCTCAGGGATAATGATGGCTAACTGGGGCAAGAGAGAAATGCTGCAAATTGCCATGGGTCAACAGGGCTTGCTCTTCTCCAAAGAGCAAGCGAAAAGTCTAAGGATTGCTTTAACTGCCCGGAAGAAGAAGGAGGAAGGTAACCAAGGTGCACTGCTGAACAGATAATAATCAGTCACAATCGATCGGTTCGAACCATTGCCCCTCAAAGCCCAGGGAGCACACGCCATCGAGGAGATTTTTGCGGAAATTAGCAACGATCGGATGACGGGGGCCCGCAAGATGCTAGCTTATCTAAAGGAAAAGCCGCACCCCGAAAAGCTGATTGACGCGGCCCGGCAGCTTGTATTCCTCAAAGGAAGCGACTCGCACGATTACAAGTTCAGCTCGGCTGTTCTCGAGGACTATTACCACCTCTCCCCGCCAGGGCGTGACCGTTACCTGGCCGCCAGCAGTTTCAATTTGTGCGGTTCTGGCGGGCCGGGAAACGATCTGGTCAAACGAACACGAGCGGTACTCCAGGCATGAAGTGAACTCGGCCTGACGAAGAGGCATCTCACTAACGAACGAGGATTAATAAACCTATGCCCGTTTTCGGAGACTTATCGGCTTTGATGATTGGAGGGGCTGTTCCGAACAGTTATCTAGGAGGATTGATATCGGAATGCCATTTCCTCCTACAACGGGGGAGGGTGTTGGCGCCATGGGTGGATTCATCTCTCTCCTCTGTTGGCTACAAACTCAGACACAAAAATTCTCCAGGTTCATTCAGAGCTAAGTCTCGTTCCAATCCAACGTCATGTAACGTAGCCTTAACTCGGCCCGGCCAAATGCACTTGATAACAGAAGGCGGAGCTATAAGCTATGGCATGTCAATTCGTTCGAGTATTTTGACTATAGGGGTGTGCGACATGAAAGTGAGAGTTGTAAATAGTACTTGACAAGCCAAGAAGAAGGGCATAGCCTCCGCTTTATCCTGACAGGTAGTTCGAGGAAGCACCTGATTTGCGCTTTATTAGTTCGCGCAGGCAGCAGGCTGGGCTTGTTGCCAGCAGCAAATTGTAGAGAGGAATAGTCTGATCTTAAAACTTGAAAGGAGAAACGACATGTCGAAGCCTGAAGATGAGAGGATTGCCTCGTTGCCAGCCGCCTGGAGGTGGCGTCCGGGAGTTGTCACTGATCCGATTGACATGGGGTTTATCCCCGAGGAGATCGATGTGAACATTCGAGTCCAGCTGATAGCCACAAGGTTGGAGACAGCGGCTGCAGTTTACCGAGGTATTGCCGAGGGCGCAGCGAAAGCCGCCGGAATCATCTCGGGAGCGAAGGGTGCTGGGGGGAAGAGTAAGTGAGAAACCGACAGGGCTTGGGGGCCGTCTCTTCCCTCGCGTCCGCTTCGGTTGATCGAGGCCCCATAGAGGTAGCTCTCATTGGCTATCAAGATCAGGGCAATCTCGGCATGGGATACTTGGCTGCCGTGTTACAGGAGCAGGGTCGTGTAGTTGAAATGCTCGATGTTCGAGACGATCCTGAAGAGATCGCGGCGCGCCTAGTCTCGCGGCAGCCCTTGGTGGTAGGGTTTTCCCTCATTTTTCAGTGCTTTCTGCCGCAGTTCCGAAGTGTCGCTAGTCACTTACGCAGCGCCGGCATTACTAGCCACTTCACGATCGGCGGCCACTTCCCCAGCTTGTGCCATGACGAGGTTCTAACGCACTTTCCTGAGCTCGATAGCGTCGTGCGTTTCGAAGGAGAGGAGACCCTGGTTGATCTCGTGGAAAAGCTAAGCACCGGCAAAGACTGGCGGGAGACCCCTGGAATCGCCTACCTCCGCGACGGCGAGGTGGTAGACACTGAGCCCAGGGCCCTCGTCCAGGATCTCGACTCCCTGCCTTTCCCCTATCGACCATACGAGCCGGAGCACATTGGTGGGTTCGCAACGCTCCCGCTACTCGCAAGTCGAGGCTGCGTGCGCCGCTGTTCCTTCTGCTCCATTCACACGTTCTACCGGACTGCTCCGGGCAAGGTTGTTCGTGTCCGTAAGCCGGCAAAAATCATCGAGGAAATGCTGCACTTGCATGACCATTACGGCGTGCGCGTATTTCTCTTTCAAGATGATGACTTCCCGCTTTGGGGCCGTGCGGGCCTCCGCTGGGCTGACGAGCTTGTTGGGCGCATGCATGACAGCGGGCTCGCCGATCGCACTCTCTGGAAGATCAGCTGCCGTGGCGAATACGTCGAGCTCGACTTGTTTTCCAGGTTACGCGACGCGGGTCTCTTCCTCGTCTACATGGGGTTGGAGTCCGGTGACGAGGAGGGGCTCAAGGTGCTGAACAAGGAGATGACCGTAGAGCAGAATCTTGAGGCCGTTCAAATGCTGAGCCAACTGGGAATTCTTGTGTCCTATGGGTTCATGCTCTTCGACCCATCGAGTTCGTTCGAATCGGTCCGGCGGAACATAGGCTTTCTGCGCCAGATAGTCGGCGATGGCCGCGCCGCAGCGGTATTTTCGCGCATGTTGCCTTACGGGGGGACTCCCATTCGGGACCGCCTGCGGATGGAGGGGCGCCTGCGAGGGGACCTTACGCACCCCGACTACGATTTCCTCGACCTCCGGCTGAACGAATATCATCGGCTGCTCACTCAAACCGTCCGTCCGTGGATTCACCATCAAGGTTTGTCTTACGAGTTGAACTGGGCCTTGGACGAGCTCGAGACGGTAAGACGTCTCGTTCCTGGGGTTCAAGGAACGGAAGACTATCGGACCGCGTTGCGCTCGCTGACGTCAGAAAGCAACGAGCAATTGTTCTGTCTGGTGGAGGAGTCCTCGTTAGCCTTCGAACAAGGCGATCGATCGAAGCTCGACTCAAGTGCCGTCCGTCGCTACTGCGAAAAGGGCCGGGCGCGACTTCTTGAGATGCGCAATGATTTCATCGCAGAAAACATCGAGCTGTTGATGGAGACAGTCAGTCCGGATTGCGCTGGTGGCCCAGTGATGGCCCCGCAGATCCACTAGTGAGCAAGGCAACCAGATGAGATCGCTAGTCCTCGCCGGGGGGGGGCGGTCCTGGCCCCTGGGTTCCTCGACGGCGAAGCGGGCCTTGTGCGCACCTGAGAAATAGTCCACTCCAGCTACCGAGCACAGAGCCGGTGCCTGCTCGGTCTTTCGAACCCTAGAAGCGTTTGTGGCGCAAAAAAAACTTGAGGCTACTCCGCGCGAGGCGGGTCGATTTTCACCGATATTCGTGCTGGCTACGGCTCGGTCGTACTCTTCCGTCGTCACGACGATGATCGGCCAACACCCGGACCTCGTAGGGCTTCCTGAATTGAAGCTGTTCTGCTGCCGGACCATCGGAGAGTTGGATGCATCGTTGCCCCGATTCTGGATTGAACGGGGCGTCACGCACCGGAGTCCGGGCTTGGTGCGTGCTTTGGCGGAATTTCAGTTTGGGGACCAGACGACAGAATCACTGTCCGCGGCCCGGGCGTGGCTACAGGATCGGCCGCACTGGTCGGGAGCAGACGTTCTGGACGTGCTCCTAGCACGGTTGAGCCCGCGGCTCGCGGTGGAGAAATCGCCCGACAATGTATTGACTGGTACTGGCCTGAGGCGGATGGCGTCGGCGTATCCCAAAGCCCGCTACGTGCACCTGACCCGGCATCCTTTGGCCACACAACGCTCGATGCAGGAGCATTGGAACCGGATCCTGCCCTCGTATCCGCGGGACGGTGAGCCAATGTCCGGCATCGCCTCTTGGTACGACACGCATAGGCGCATCCTGCATTTTGCCGCCAAGCTGCCTCCGAACCGCTACCTACGTGTCAGGACGGAAGACGTTCTTAACGATACCGAATCGCAGCTCCGTGCGATTGCCGTGTGGTTAGGACTTCGTGCTGACGGCTCCGCGATCGAAGCGATGAAGCATCCGGAAGCATCTCCATTCGCTAGTTCCGGACCTACGGCCAGCGGCATCCTCGGTGGGCATGACCCGAGCTTTCTGCTTGATCCCATTCCGCACCCTGTCAAGGTCCCCCGCACGCTTGACCCACCCCAAGGCTGGGCGGCGGAACCGTCTGTCTGGCGGCTGGTGGTCGATCTGGCCAATCGACTGGGCTACTTTGACGAAGGGACGGACGATGAGCCGAAGTTGATGCCTCGGCGTTGACGGAGGCTCAGCGTTGTTTGGCGCGCCTCCTCCGTTCAGGCAGCACGCACTCGTTCGGGTGCTTCCGTTACCAATTGTGGCTCTCCTTTGGTCCTGGCGCAGACCTGTCTACCCGAAAAACTCCTGTGCTGCGCAAAAATTCCCCGAGGTCGTTCAGAGCTAAGCCTCGTTCCGATGTAACGTCATGTAACGTAATCTTAACTCGGCCGGGCCAAATGTACTGGATCACAGAAGGCGGATCTATAAGCTAAGGTATCTCAATCTGTTCGAGTTTTTTGACCATACGGGATTAGAATGGAAAAGAATCTCCAAAAAGAGATGAGAACAAGACAAAAGATCGCCGCGATTGTATTGGTACTGCTCTTGGGCGCCATCGTCTACGGACTCATCCGCACGACTACGGCTCCGAGTGTTGTGCCATCACAAGGCAAAGGGAAGAATGCCGCTACGGCACTGGCGCCTCAGGTCGACCAATCACCCCTGAGGACAGCACAGAAACTCGCGCAATTCGCGGACAATCCTGAAGAGCAGGCGTTGTCAAAGGAGGCGATCCGGTTATGCGACCACGAATTGGATCTGGCTTACGAGAGCGCACGGCGTGACGTGGAGGCGCACCCTCCCGTCTTTACTCCGGAGGCGAGCGAAATACAGGCGAGGCTGGAAAAGGCGCAGAGGCTTCAAAAGGCTGATCAAATGCTGGCCGCCCAGTTAACGGCGTTGGAAACAAAGGCCACTGGAAGCCAGAAAGAGGTGCTGGCTGACAGACTGAATGAAGTGGGGGTGCAACTGGAATCCGATGAAGACGAAGTCGACGACGCGACTCAGGACTTAAACCGGGCCGGCGGCAATGCCAAATCGCGGATCGAGCGCATGAAGCAGGAACATGAAGAAGTCTCTCGCGAGGTTGATAAAGCCGTTCCGGCATATCCGGCTCCAAAGCCCGATCAGTTTGGATTGATTCACCGGTACCAGCAGTGGTCGGAATTACGGCTAAAACAGAAACTGCTCACGGAGGCGAACCAGGCAGCGCTGACGGCAGCTGCGGAGCTGGGGGCAAAGCATGAGGCTCTGGATGCGCGGATTGATGCCGCGAAGCGGGCCTCCCCGGATTTGGCCGCGCATGCGAAGAACGGACCTGCTGAAACTGCCGTCACGTCGCGAAAGGATCGCAGTCACGCGGAATCGGCGGCAGCGCTGGCGCAGATGAAGCGTAACTTTGCGGTGAGCGTGCGTGATTCCGGCAACATCGGTGGGTTAGACTCCTTTGGTAGAAACTTGATCGAGGGAGGATTCGAAGATGCCGCTACCGCTCAGTCCGCAGTTCGTAGAGGATAAGAACCGTTTTGATGCGTGGAGAGAGACCGCCGGAAGGCGTCCCATTCCCGACGGGCTTTGGAAAGCCGCTGTCTCCCATGTCA
>JBGPHY010000297.1:0-7069 GCA_041484625.1 Terriglobia bacterium
AGGACTGTTGGTATTCCACTCGGCCGCAGGGACTCCGTCTCCCCCAGTTCTGTCGGCGGCGCAGTCCGCGAGCCTGGCTGGCCTCCGCCTGTTGCTGGCGGTTTTGCACCACCGGTCAAGTCAGGATCGCTTGTGGTCGGCAAGGACTGGCTTCCCAGTTGTGCTGGCGGGACGACGCCCCCGATGACGGCACCCGGATTGGCAGGAGTTCGCGGCGGGCCCGGCTTACCGGAAACGGCCGCCCCGGTCGGCGCTACCCCTGTAATGATCGTTCCGGAATCGCCCAAGGCTTTAACGACAAACGTGGCCTTGCCCTGGACGGAGGAACCTTCCCCACTGGCCAACACCGTCGTCTTGGCTCCATCGGGCGGGATGGGGATATTCTTGTTGTGGCAAACGGTACCGATTGCCGGATCCACTGTGAACTCCGCCGTATTCGAGACACTCCAGGTAAATTTGTTCAGCCAGTAGAGACGTTTCTTATCGGCATCATAAGCGCCCGCGAGGAATTGCTGACACACGCCCGTCCGCCGACTGCCAGTCTCACCCTCGTTGCGAACGACGTCGGGGGGTGTGACCACAATCGAAGCCGCGGCACTTCCGCCTTGCTGGGCCGGGATGGTTTGCGGTAACAGGATCAGGGCCGCAACCATCGCCCCCACATTCGCTGCGATAATGAAAAATTTGTTGATTTTCATGGAACACTCTCCTGAAAACGGCTTTTTTCTAATGTGGCAGGTACCGGTCCCCCGGCCGACATTCTCCCAATCAGCTCGGACTGCGTCCAAGGGGCTGACCTCAATCGAAGCTACTTTGTTCTCTCATATACGCGGGAATTCCCGTCGATTGGGATCAGGCGGTTGATTATTTAGCTCGCGAGCGGTACTTCTCTACCCTGTCCTAGAAGCATTCAGTGATATTGCTATCTGGGTCAGCACTCCACCCGAATGCCTTCCGCCAAGCAATCTGAGGGGGGTACAAGGGTCTTGCCTCCAAACGGCTCAGCCTTTTCGAGATAAGCTTTAAAAAAATGCTTGTTGGGTAGAATTCTTCCCTGTGTTGCCTTGAGAGGAGGTTTACGAAGATTGGGCGGCTGATTCAGAAACTTGCTGGACTGCCACCTCCGCAGCTTCTGAAAAGCTCAGGTTGAGACCGCCTGACCACTGGTTTGAGAATGTGTCATGACCCAACTGAGTTCGAGCTTGTTCCAAATGGCGTTCCCTGTCCGCCAATTCGGTGGGAGACAGCGGCAGTTTCAGGTGTTTTCGCAATGCCTCCGCTGCTCCATAAAGCAGTGCACTGCGTGCGGACTGTCCCCTGGAGGCGGCAAGCAACGCGAAGTTCTCCAGGCACTCCGCGATTCCGCGCTTGTCTTCCACCCCGCGCGAGAGGGCCAGGCTCTCGGTGAGTAATTGCCGGCACGAGGCGTGGTCGCCGCGAGCCATCGCGATGCCGGCCACGGTCCTCAGCGTATCCGCAACGCCCTTTTTATCCGCAAGTTCCCGCCGGATCGCCAGACTCCTTTCAGCTTCACGGCTGGCGCGGTCGAGATCTCCTTGTGCCAGCGATACTAGCGCCAGGGCATTGAGCGGAAACGCGCTTTCCCGTTTGTTGCCAGCCGTCTCAAAGCGCTGTCGGCTCTCTTCCAGGAGAGGTGAAGCTTTCACGTGATCTCCCAGCCGGCGTGCCGTGTTCCCAATATTGAAAAGAGCCACTGCCACGCCGCGATCGTTCTGGGTTTCACGCTCTAAGGCCAGGCTGTCCTCATAGAGCGCCAGGGCGCCCGCAAAATCCCCCAGCACTTGGGCGGTATTTCCAAGGTCATTCAACGCATTGGCAATCCCCGGTTTATTGCCTAATTCACGTTCGATCGCCAGACTTTCCGAAAACATCTCTTTTGCGGCATCCAAGTCACCTTGCCGGTATGCGAACATGCCAGCCCCACTGAGAGCCTTGGAGCGCAGGGCGGGAAAACGAACGCTCTGTGGCATCCGCAATGCCTGCTCCATCCGTTGCCGCCCCTCCCGGAAATAGCCACGGATCTCCAGAAAGCGCCAGAGTGCAGCGCACAGCCGGAGCGCAGTCTCCGCTTCGGCATTCTCAATGGCCCACCGTAATGCCGCGCGCAGATTGTCAGCCTCAGCCGTGAGCACGTCCAGCCACTCGCCTTGTCCAGCCCGGAGCAGTTCAGGAGCGCCACGTTCTGACAGGTCGAGATACCAATTCACGTGACGGCGGGCGAGTTGCGGCTCTTCGCCGGCAGCTTGCAGCTTCTTGTGGGCGTACTCGCGGATTATTTCCAGCAGCCGAAAACGCTTTTGCTGATTCCGTTCTTCTGCCACAACCAGGGAATTGTTATGGAGCTGTTCAAGTCCGTTGAGGATGGAATATTCCCCCTCGTTGTCGAGCGCACAAACGCTAGCCGCCTCCCAGGTCCAGCCGCCGACGAAGATAGAAAGCCGCCGCAAAAGTGCTCGCTCCGGGTCGGTAAGGAGTTCATAGCTCCAATCCACGGCGGATTCCAGTGTTTTCCACTGGCGCAGTGCCCCGGCCGACGTTCCCGCGAGGAGTTGGAAACGGTCACCCAAATGGTCAATCATCTGCTGGACCGACATGACATTCGCGCGGGCGGCTGCCAGTTCAATGGCGAGTGGAATTCCTTCGAGACCCCGGCACAACAGAGCCACTGCTCGAGCGTTGGCCGGGGTGACCTCGAAACCTCCTTGGCGGGAACGGGCACGATCCACGAACAAACGAACCGATTCGTTCTGAGAGATCTCCTCGATCCCGGGCAGAGAATCCGGGTCGGGCGTTTCGAGGGGCTCAAGCGCACACACCGTCTCTTCGGGAACGCCCAAAACGGCCCGGCTGGTCGCGAGGATCTTCAAATGCGGGCACCGCTGCAGAAGATAGGTAGCGAGTTCGGCGCAGGCGGAAACAAGGTGCTCGCAATTATCGAAGACCAACAGCACCTTGCGCTGCTGCAAATGGTCGGAGAGGACTTCCGTAGGTGGACGAGTGGCCTGCTCCCGGATCCCTAAAATGGAGGCGACTCGCTGGGGAACCAGCACGGCTTCTTTTAATGAGTCGAGTTCGACGATCCACACGCCGTCTGGATATTGACCACGCAGACTCCTGGCCACCTCGATTGCGAGCCGTGTCTTTCCACAGCCGCCTACACCGCTAATGGTAACATGCCGATTGTCCCTGAGCGCTGCCCTCACCTGTTTCAAGTCTGCCTCGCGCCCGATGAATCGGGTCAGCGGGGAGGGAATGTTGTTCGGCGTTTGCTCCGATGCTGCAGCCTTGGCTTCCCGGTAAACCGCGACCCGGCGACTTGCTTTGGGAATCTTGGCTGCAAGGAATGAGAGCAATGGCTCAATGAGGTCGTGCTTGCCGGTCGGGTAAAAGATGGGGCGGATGCCCTGGTCTGAAAGATACGAACGTCTCTCCTGAAATGCCGGCTGCTCAACCGGCTTTTCGACGATCGCATAATGCGCGCTCGTCGGGAACTCGGACGCGATTTGTTTGAGGACGGACACCGTGCGGTCCTTGGTCAGACTGCAACCCAGAAACAAGACGCGACGACTGGCGAGTATCAGCCTCAACAAGTTCGGAAGTGGAAGATTAGTGTCAATGCCTGAATCCGGGTCGCCGTAGGCCTTCTTGTATTCGGCCAGGGTGAGCACCCGCTCATTCGGCATCGCCCAGTCTCCGTGAATTTTCAGAAGAAATGGACGGTCCTCCTGAAGCGCAGTGATGGCGGGGTCCACCTTGGAGCCGAGCGCAATTTCCAGAGGATAACCTTGACCCCGGAAAACAGTTTCCATGACGCGATCGAAGTTGGTCGTGATCATGGGCCTGCTTCCCAATCGGGGCATGAGGGCGATAGTGCCCGTGAGCCTTTTTCCCGTAAGCACCTTGTCACCGAAATGGTGCCCGAGCAAGTCCTGAAATGCCCTGGGCCTCAGCCGGCCGAGAAGCTCTTCGGCCGCTTCTTCGTACTTGCCGGCTGCAATGTGCTCCTCGGTGATTGCAGATGCATCGGCCTGCTCGGCAAGGATGCGAAGGAACGTGGTCCACTGCGGGAATCCGAACGGAACTGACATGCCTGCACCAACAAACGGGATCAACCCGAGCCGGTTCTGCACATCTTCCAACAGCAGGGACAGATTGAGCTGGTTTCCTGGAATCCCTTCCAGCAGTTCCAGTACGTCCGATTCCGAATCCATGATTCCCTCCCCTCCAGGAATTGATCGGTGCCTACGGAGCTGTCGGAACAGCACGCTCCGGGAGCATTAGGGTTCAATGTGACCCCGCTGGCGAACGCCTCAGTCACAATCTGTCTTTAATTGACTGGTGAAGGACTATATCGAGGTGATTTCCTGTTGTCAATACGCCATAATTGAAGTTTCTTCCAATGCCTGATCGGTACCTGCACCCCGTCGCACTATCTCTCGGGGAGCAGTTGAAAAACGTGGCCTGTTTGACACCTCAGAGTTCAGCTGACTGGTCCGGTATACTGCAGAGTCCTCTCCTTTATTGTTTGATGCTAAGGTGTCGAGAGTTTGTCAGCCCGCGGTGGGTGTTCGGTTTTGAACATATTCTCAAACAGCTCTCTCAGTTTGTCGGCTGCCTGCTTGGAGAACATCCCGGCCAACCCCGTGACTGCAGCCACTCCGTAAGGACTCAGGTTTTCAGCGCCCGTTGTTCCTGCAATGAGGCCCCCCCGCAGTGCAAAGTAAACCGTCAGGGCGAGAGCTGCACCAATGAATGGCCTCAGAACATACCACCATCCCCAACTGCGGTAGAACTGGCGATTTCTTAGGTAGTCAGCGAATGATGTCGCCAAATGGATGTAACTACCCAGTGCACCCGCCGTGGCCGCAATCAAAAGATACCGCGTCTCAATCCAGAGTGGAGTAGGTGGGAGACCCCAAAGGAACGTGACTTCGCTTTCTGTCTGAATGGGCAACTTGCCAGGCCAGATCTTCAAAAGAACATAGACCAGAACCAGGTTGAGGAGTACGAGATAGCTGCCAAAACCCAGTACCCAGCGCTTGGACATGGCTTCAGGTTCGCTCGGATCGGTGCTCATGAATCGCGCCTCCCGCTATAGGATCGAGATGGCCCCCTCGCTGGACACTGGCCGTCATCCGCGAAAAGGGCATGGTGTTGGTAGAAGGCAGTATGGTAGTCCTCGTCTCTGGCAAATGTCAATTAAATGAAAGTTCCACTGCGCAAGTGGGACTATAATCACGACCATCGCAAAAAGAGTGGTGGGAGGAGAGATCGACTTCGCCATGAACCCAATCACCGTGCGCGATGGCAAAGGACAGAAGGATCGCGTCCCGATGCTTCCGGCCGCGGCCAAAGAGCTGCTGCTTGATCATCTCAAGCAGGTGCGGCAAGTCCATCAGCAAGACCTCCGCGAAGGGAGGGGCCGGGGTTACCTGCCCGAAGCCCTGGCCAGGAAATACCCCGGCGCCGACCGCGAGTGGGTCTGGCAATATGTTTTCCCTGCAGCTAACACCCGGTGGGATTAGGCTGCATCGTGCCGTCTAAACCCGAGGGGCGGAGACGGCAGAATCAAACTAAGTGCTTGGATGACAAACCGATCCAAGCAAAAAGGCCAAGGAAGTGATTGTGGGATAGGCTGCAGGCAATGTAACCTACAGCGATACCATGTAGGCCACACACCCTCAAAGGACGAAATAACAGTTGCGCAAAATAGCCGGGATTTGACGAAATACCAAGGTGGCAAAGCAAAAAATGGAACGGCACAATCGACACTACCGGGCGTAAGTTATCCTGAGTTCCGAAGCAGCATTGATTCATGCAATCGTAGAGGTGAAGAAGAATGAAGCTCTCGATCCTACACGTGGTGAGATACAGCAGTTTGCGCGACGTAACCATAGACCTGAAGGATTTGAACCTCTTCATAGGAACAAACGCCTCGGGGAAGAGCAGTATCCTCGACGCGCTTCGCTTTCTTCACGAGGGAGTTCAAGAACGGGATTTCAGAGGACCGGTCGCCTCCCGTGGTGGTATTGTTCACCTAGCCTGGAAAGGAGAGGAGGCACGCCAGATCAGTCTCATGATCCATCTAGCGGAGAAAAACCAAGAGTATGAATGGTCTGTCCTTCTGACCAAAGATGGATATGAGTTTCACGTTCGTGAGGAGGTGTATGAGGTGCATTCAACCAGCCCCCCAATGCAGTTGCTCTCGTCGGACCGCGGTACGGGGTGGTGGTGGTCGGGGGAAAGGCAACGAGTTCCGCTGAAGCAGATTCCAACGGGCTGCGCTCTATCTGCCGCGGCGGCTGATGCCACCTTCCCGGCGCGCCGCATTGCCGAATTCGTGGGCGGATGGGGCTTTTTCGATCCAAGCCCGTTCTCGCTTCGGCGTAGTTGGCCTGGCCTGGAATCTTCGAGGCTCGATGCTTATGGACGGAATCTAGCCGAGAGATTATCTACCTTACAGAAATCGTCACCGGAGATTTTCAACCATATCGTGTCTGGAACGCAATCCGTGTTGGGACTACCCACGGAGATTCAACCCCGGGAATCCGAGGGTCGCTTCTATTTTGCGCAGATGGAACCGGGACTGAAGTATCCGGTGCACCAGATTGGCGCCTCGAGCGGCACGCTGCGCATGCTGGCGCTGATGACGGCGCTTTTCGGCGAGCCTGGCAGTAACCTGGTAGGTATCGAGGAACCCGAGAACCACGTACATCCTACGGCGTTGGCTGCATTCGCCGAGTACCTCTTGAAGGCGAAGGAGTGGGTCCAGATCCTGGTAACGACACATTCCCCCCTTCTACTCGACTTCCTCAACGAACCGAGCGCCGTGTGTATTGTTCAACGCGATGAGCAGGGTACACGGATAGTTCGTGAGGCCAATCCGGAGGGCGTCCGGCAGGCGCTTGAGGCATCGGGCTTCGGCCTTGGCGAATTCTACGAGACAAAGGGATTCGGAGGCTAAGGCGCGATGTCCAAGCACGTCATCATCATCGCTTCGGACGAAACCGAACGCCGCTCAATTCCGCATCTCATGGAGCATTTGAAA
>JBGPHY010000298.1:0-7034 GCA_041484625.1 Terriglobia bacterium
GCCGAAGGGCTGCGGAATAGGCTATGAAACGCCCGTCAGGAGAATAGAGCGGGGTGGTATCGGCAGCTCTATTGTCCGTGAGCCGTCTGGGCGTCCCTCCACTGGTGGGAATAACGTAGAGATCGCTGTTGCCGGTCAATGCTTCGTTTTCCGTATATCGGGAAAAGCAAAGCTCTTTGCCATCAGGTGAGAACGTATATTCCTCAGAACCGGCTTCCGTCCAGATGGGAGAATCCACGTCACCGGGAGTAATATCCCGGGGCTCGCCCCCCTCAGCCGGCATCACAATGATGTGATTCCTTTTGTCATCAACCCAGGAATCCCATCTCCGGCAAGGGAGACCGTTGATGATCCTGGCCTTGACAGGGTTCTCGTCCACTTCTTTCTTCTTCCTCTCGTTGCAGGCAAGATCGATGCATTGGGTAAAAACGGAAGAAACCAACGCGATAGTCTTCCCGTCCGGCGAGAGAAGGAATGAATCCACGCCAGTAGCTACGCGGGTGATTTGCCTGGCTTCTCCAGCGGAAACAGAAAGAAGGAAGATTTGTGGATGGTCGTTTACTCGAGTGCTCAAAAAATATAGGAACTTGGAATCAACAGACCAGCGCGGCCGAGAATTGGAACCCTTCTCAGAAAAGGTCAATTGGTGCGGCGGACCGCCTGTAGAAGGCACCAGCCAGAGATTCACAACACTCCTGTTTTTGGCAACATCGCTGGTTTGGATGGTGAACGCGATCCATTTTCCGTCCGGCGAGAGGACTGATTCTCCCAGCCGAAGCAGTTTCAGCATGTCTTCTACCTGAAATGGATGCGATGCCTGGAGCACTCCGGGGACCAGGAAAACCATCAACAGACTCAGGACTCTCTTCACAGATGCCTCCAGTTGTGAAGACCAGATCCCCGATTTTGGCGGCGGTCCAGCCTTAAAGGTCACTTTACCTTTTCAATTCTACCAGAACCTACTCGCCTTCTTTCATCAGGCCAGGATTTTGGCGTTTCACAGAAACGCCCTACAGGAAGCGGCCGGCGTTAATGTTGTGCGCACACTACCGTGATGCTATATTCTCCCTGCGGTGAAGTATTCCAAAAAGGGAAATCCCTGGTAACCGGTCAGGCATCGGGGTGGGCTCCGTCAGGAGCCCAATGATTATAGAACGAGAGCCCTGGCGAGAAACCCGCCGTCCGAGCGGCGCGGAATGTGTAAGGGCAACAGCACTGCGGCAAAGGGGTCTGCATTCCGCGCCGCTCGGACGGCAGAAATTGAATGCTGGCCTGCTTAGCTACAGACATTGGGCTCCTGACGGAGCCGTATCCCCCATTTAGCGCACCGAGTACAATCCCTGCCAAGAGGCCTAATACCCATGAGACATCCCTTCTACGACGGCATCCATTTCCGGTTGTGGATGCCACCGCAGCACTTTGCGCCGGGGACCCCTCCGGACAAGGAACATCCTGACTGGGCGCTTGTGCCAAAGGTGCCCGACGGGATCACCGGGTGGTACGGTTTGGGCTTCTGTGTAGCTGCCCAGGGAGCGCATGACTACATGCGCCAATTCATCCTGGACCGGGAGAAGCGCTACGGTGCCTACTATTACCGGCTGGACGGATGGGTCCAGGCGCCTTGCTGGTCGACCGCTCACGCCCACCCGTCGGGACAGCCTCACGTCGAGCAGTACCGGCACTTCCTCCAATTGCTTCGGGAAGTGAAAGACGCCAACCCGGATATGGCGATCCAGGGCTGCAACTCAGGCGGTGAATGGTGCAACTGGGACAAGCTCGAGTTGCTCGAGAACAACCAGATGTCTGACGGAGGCGGTCCTGATGATTTCTATTACCTCAGCTACTTCTGGCCAGTGGCGAAGATGATGGAGTCGTGGGGTGCTGACTCCGACAAACTGGAGGAGGAAGCCACCATGGAACGCCAGCGCCAGGATATTCTCTTGCGGCGTTACCTTCGGCAGGAGGGTGTGCTGGACCGTTACATGCGGGTGTACCATCCGCGAGCCGACGGGGCATCGGACTCACACACGTATTTGGAGATCACAAACTCTGCTCGAACCAAGGCTGTAATCCTCGAGGATTCAGCCCCCAAAGGGAGTCCGTTGGTGTATCCGAAGAACCTCGTCCCAGAGGCACTGTACAGCGTGACGTTTCGATTCAGCAAGGAAATGCGCTCTGCCAGGGGCGCCGAATTGATGCAACAGGGCATCCGGTTCAACTCGACAGACGAACGCGATATGATCCTGCTGAACCTCACCGGTGCGCCGGGACACGGCACGGACCGGATACCGCCAACCACCCCGGCGAAAGTGTCGAAGAAGATCGAGACTTATGGCGGGCACACCGGCGTGGCGGTGCGATGGTCGCCCAGCCAGGATAATGTTCTGGTGGCAGAATACCGGGTGTTGCGAGATGGGGAGCTTCTGGATCACGTAGCCATCGGCACATTCTATTTTGACGCGAGTGCAGGTTCCAGCCTGACCCGTCGCTATGAGATCGTGGCCGTTAATGGTGACGGCAATTGCTCGGCAGCCGTCGTTGCAGGGCAGTGAGCTGATGGAGGGAAAGTAAATGAATTCAGGCCCTAACATTGATCGTGAGTTCCTGCGTCACACCGTTACAACTCTGGCTTACCGCGGGGGAAAGACGCTGCGTGACGCGCCTGAGGGTTTCCCCGTGCTGCGGATCGGCGACCAGACGCGCACGCCCCTCGAGATCCTGGCACATATCGGCGACCTCCTCCAGTGGGCTCTCTGGCTGGCCAAGGGTCAACACGTGTGGAACGATTCCGTCCCACAGCCCTGGGAGAGTGAGGTCGCCCGTTTCTTCAAAACGTTACAGCAACTGGATGCATACCTGGCCAGCGACTCACCGCTCGGGTTTGCTCCGCAAAAGCTGTTTCAGGGGCCGATTGCCGACGCCTTGACGCATGTCGGCCAGATTGCGATGTTGCGCCGTTTGGGGGGAGCCCCGGTTCATGGCGAGAATTACTTTAAGGCGGAAATCGCGGCGGGCCGGCTCGGGAAGGACCAGTCCTCCGCGCGCGTGGAGTTTGAGTAGCGTTCTCCCCTCTCATCCGCGGCTGGATTGGCGTTAGCGCTACACCTGCAACAGTTCGGCGCGCCACCGCCGACGAAAATGGCTGGGGTAGCCACGATTGATTCGCTTCTTGAATCAATCGTGGGCTTTTCAAATGGTCCCTATTACCCACGGTAACTGCCCAAAGCGCAGTAACCGTGGCTACCAAAACTCGATTTTCATAAGCGCTTTGCCTGCCCCTTACAAGGGGTCCACAAAGCATGAAAATGGCTTTGGCTATCGGGTCTGGCCTCTGTTCGTTCTCCTTTTCCTCGTCGTCCTCGGAAGGTTCCTGGTCGAGGACGAGGACGAGCAGGACGACGAGGACGATTCTCAAGATTCTGTCCTGTGGAAATGGGCCCCATGCCCTTGGAGTTCAAGCAAAAAGGAGACTTGGATGTTCATCCTAAAGAATCTCGTACGGCCGGCCGGTCTGGCCATTCTATTGACGTTGTTGCTGGTGTGCTGCGCTTGCTCTGCAGACGCGGCTGAATCAGGTGATCCGTTTGACCAGGTCAAGCGCATGGGCCGGGGAATCAACATCCTCGGGTATGACCCGCTGTGGGACAGCTTCGAGAAGGGACGCTTCAAAGAGCGGCATTTCCAACTGATCCACGACGGGGGATTTCAGACCGTTCGCATCAACCTGCATGCCCTTCAACGCCTGAATGCCGGCAATGGCTATAAGCTGGCGGACGCCTGGCTCAACACGCTGGATTGGGCAGTCAAGAACGCGCTGGCAAACAACCTCATGGTGATCCTGGACCTTCATAATTACACGGACATTTCCAGGGACCCGGTGGGATATAAGCCGCGTTTTTTGGCATTCTGGAAGCAAATCTCCGCCCATTTTCAGGACGCCCCAAATACGGTGTTGTTCGAAATCCTGAACGAGCCAAACGGGAAGCTCACTCCACATCTCTGGAACGAATTTCTGAGCGAAGCGCTGGCGATCATCCGGGCAAGTAACCCGACGCGTACGGTTGTAATCGGTCCCCCCTTCTGGAACGGCATCGACCACCTCAACGACATGAAACTACCCGAGGAGGACCGCAACATCGTCGTGACCGTACACTACTATGAGCCGATGAAGTTCACCCATCAGGGGGCGTCATGGTCGAAAGAGACGGCCCACCTTACAGGAGTGAAGTGGGGCAGCGAGGGGGAGAAAAAGCGGGTGGAGAATGACTTCGGACAGGTGCAGAGATGGTCCCTGGATCAACGCCGTCCCATCCTTCTCGGAGAATTCGGCGCCTACGAGAAGGGCCCCATGGAATCGCGCGTACGGTACACGGCGAAGCTCGCCCGCACCGCGGAATCTCTGGGCTGGGCGTGGACCTACTGGCAGTTCGATGACGATTTCATCGCCTATGATATCGACAAGGATCAGTGGGTAGAACCGATCAAGAAAGCCCTGATCCCATAGGAACTCCCGCCTGGACCTGCGTTGATTTGAAACACGATTACTCATGCTCATCCTCTCATTAAACGTACCGATTAAGAAAATGCAGTTTCAGTAGCCACGCTGGCCGCTTTAATCAGGGAGGTGTGGGCTCATGATGCTCAGAAAAACCCACGCTGCAACCCTCGAGGCGGGTAACTCTATTCCGCTTCACTCTCACTCATCATATGCCACTGATCACTGACAACTGATCACTGGTTCTGTCATCGGAAGTTCTCCACCAGCACCAGGTCGCTCTCCACTGGTTCTTCGGCCACAATAAGAATTGATCGTCCATTGGGAGAAACTGCAAGATTCCCCAATTCCCGGCGGATGTTCAGTCGTTTGGGAATTGTGAAGAGCCTGTCAAAGCGACCTGTAGAGAAACCGTAAAAGTCAATGACAGCGGCGCCATTTACCTCGTTCTCAGACAGATATATGCCGGAAGCCACGATTGCCCAGGATTGGGCCCTCCCCCGATTCAGAATCTGGATTTCCTCACCGCCGACAACGGGGACCCTCCAGACGCCCCGGAAACGATGGTCTTTAGTGTAGTAAAGCCATTGGCCATCCACCGACTCGAAGGCCTCCCACCCTCCATGTCGAGTCACCTGGACAACCGGGCCTCCTCCAGAAGGGACCTTCCAGACCTGCCAGTCTCCCGTTCGGTCCGACGCAAAATAGATCCATTTCCCATCCCGTGACCAGCTCGGCAGAATTGCTGTAAAGCTTCCAGAAGTGACACGCTTGGATAAGCCACCCTTTGCCGGGACAACATAGATTCCCATCTTCCCGCCCCCATTATGATCAAAAGCAATGTGGCTCCCATCGGGAGACCAGCGGGGGCTGCCCGCAAATCCTCCTAGGTCCGTCACCTGGATCTCGTTCGCGCCGTCAGCATCGCACGTCCAGATTTCAGGACTTCTACAATAGGCAATCTTCCTCCCATCGGGAGAAAACTGCGGGTCCATTTCCCACAAGGTAGAAGAACTTAGAGGAAATGGCTGACACTCTTTTTTCAAGTCATTTTGTCGCTCAAAGCCCGGTCCCGGAATCTGAAAAATTCTTATATCCAAAGCCACTGCTGTCCAAGATAATCCCCATTGAGGCATTTGGACAGGGTTATCCCCTTATTTCGCCATTGCTCTGGCTCTAGCCCGCCAACCCGGCCCCCTGGAGTATTTTTAGAATCCTCACTGCGGCTTTTCATGCTTTTGCCAAACTTCTGCTGTCCAACTTCATGGCCGGTAGCACCAACTGCTGCGGCGGGGAGGAAAGCGGGGGCGTTTCGAAGGGGTCATCCATCCACTCCCACAGATCCCGATAGGTAAACAGATTCCACCGCAAGAGGGCCACCAGATTCGACAGGGCCCAGCCCAGCCGCGATTTCAGTTGCAGGTATTTCAACAACAGCATCGCAATTAATGCTGTCCAAATCTGAATCCGCAAGGCATTGGCGCTGGTCCCGACAAAGGTCTTCACCTTCAGGTTCTGCTTGAGCGCCTTGAAAAACAACTCGATTTGCCACCGCTCTTTGTAAATGGCTGAAATCGTAGTGGGCCCGAATCCCAGATGATTGGTCAGCAGCACGATCGATTCTTGCTTGGTTTCATCCCAAACTACCACTCGCCGCAACGGAGAGGGACATTTTTTCTCCGCCTCCAGACCGGTCAGACGAATGATCTCGTCCGAAAGAATGTTGCGCTGGATCAACCCACCCCGTTTTTCCACCACCGCATAGCTGGCATTACTCTTCATCTTGGTCACAAACCACACCCCGGCTGCCGTCCATTGTCCAAACAGCCGATAATCGTTGTAACCGCGATCCATCGCCACGATGCTGCCGACCGGCAGCTTCAGGGCCCGAGCGACTCGGATCTCGTGGGTCCGGCCTTCGGTGATCAGCGCGAAACTGGGCAGATAGCCCTCGTGATCCAGCAGCAGATGTAATTTGACCGCTCCTTTGGTCTGCCGGAACTTGGCCCAATCGAATAACGTCACGCACAGCTCAATCACGCTGGCATCCAGGCTCAGCAGCTTGTTGCGAAAGCGGAATTTCTTCTTGGGCGCCAGCTTCTGACAGCTCTCCAACAGATCATAGAACGTCCGTTCAAAAACCTGCCAGGGTCGGCGGGCGTTGGCATAGGATAAGGTCGAGCGATGCGGCGCCTCCTTTAAGCCCAGATGATTCAGCTTCCCCAAACAGCAGCGCAGCCCATCACAGATTTCCCGCAGCGACTGGGCTTGCGCTAATTGACAAAACAACATCCCTACTAACTGACCCCAACAACTGAACCCTTTGCTGCCCCGCTCGGCTTTCAACTCTTTCACGTGTTTCGCAAATTCCACCCGACCAATTAAAGAAAGCACTTGGCTGAATAAACTCGTGCAACGTACCATAGGCGAGAGGCCTCCGTTTCAGCTTTTGTTTGTTTGAGCACTGCAACTCAAACCTACCTGATTCGGAGCGCCTCTCATACCGAATTCTTCAAAGAGCTATTTTGGACAGATGTGA
>JBGPHY010000299.1:0-7029 GCA_041484625.1 Terriglobia bacterium
GCGCTCCAGTCTGCAGGGCGCCATGGACAGCACCCGCAGCCCCCCCCTCACTCTGCATTTCCTGAACCACCGGAATGGTTCCCCAAATATTCTTCAACCCTTCCGAGGCCCATGCATCCGCCCATTCCCCCATCGGAGAGGAAGGAGTAATGGGATAGATAGCTATGACCTCATTGATCCGGTAGGCAACATAGGCCGCAGCTTCGTTGCCATCAATGGTTACCATGGGACGTTTCATCAAGTTCCTCCAAGCATCTTGAAGTGCTATAAATGTATGAGACCGCCGGTATGAAAACAGGCCTAACCCGCTCCGCTTCCTTTCAGTCAAGGCACATCCTTTGCCAAAGGAAGGTTGTTGATGCAATTGTGGTTACAGCCTAAAAATATGAACATGTCTTGGGGCATATAACGCAGTTGGGGCAACACTTGATGATATTCCAAACAGGACCAATGCTGCATTTTCATTTCATAGAATGACGGTAAGGCTTATCTTTGCCAAGTGGGATCTCACAGAAGTGTCTGCGGATCAGGAGATCCTCAGTTGTACTTAATGACGCGGTAGATGTCGGAGGGTTCGCATCCCTCACGTCCTCCAGCCCGCAATTCACTATCCCCGCCGTGGTCCGGCCTCAGTTTTCAAGAGGATTGTGGCACCAATGTTGCTCTTCGATCTGAAGTTGCATGTGATCTCAAATCCCAGAGAAAGGAAGATGCAGAATGGCTATCGCAGAAAAGACCGCTTATGACATGGCCATGGAGAACTTTGACCTGGCCGCTGGCGCGTTGGGCTTGGAGGAAGACCTTCGAGTGAAAATCAGGTATCCAGAGCGATGTTTGATTGTTTCCGTTCCCATCCAGATGGACAACGGAAGGACCGCCCGGTTTGAAGGCTTTCGGGTTCAGCACAACACCTCGCGGGGACCTGCCAAGGGTGGAATCCGCTATCATCCCAATGTCAATCTCGAAGAAGTGAAGGCATTGGCCACGTGGATGACGCTTAAGTGCGCCATCGTTGGCATTCCCTTTGGCGGTGGAAAAGGAGGAGTGACCTGCGACCCGAAGAAGCTATCCTTGAGGGAGTTGGAACGGCTGACGCGGCGATACACCAGCGAGATTCTTCCCCTGATCGGACCGGAAAAAGATATCCCTGCCCCTGACGTGTATACCAATTCCCAGGTCATGGCCTGGATGATGGATACCTACAGTATGCACAAAGGCTATTGTGTTCCTGGCGTGGTCACAGGTAAGCCAGTGGAACTCGGAGGATCGCTGGGGCGCAACGAGGCAACCGGAAGAGGAGTATTTTACACAATTCAGTCTGCTGTGGATCTTCTAAATCTCAAGCTGGAAGGAATGAAGGTGGTCGTTCAGGGATTTGGAAACGCCGGTTCTGTTGCCGCGCACCAGCTGGACAGTGCTAAGACTTACGTGATTGGGGTCAGTGATTCCAAGGGGTGCGTATACAACAAAGATGGTCTCGACATCCCCAAACTCATCCTCTTTAAGGAGAAGACCGGGACGGTGGTCGGCTACCCTGGGTCGGAGCAGATCTCACCCGAGGAATTGCTCGGTTTGCCTTGCGACATTCTTATTCCTGCTGCCCTGGAAAACACAATTACCCAAGAAAACGCCCACTTGGTCAAGACAAAAATCCTGGCTGAGGCCGCTAATGGCCCGACAACTCCTGACGCCGATCGAATCCTGGAGGAGAAGGGTGTATTCATCATTCCTGATATTCTCTGCAATGCGGGCGGGGTGACTGTCTCCTACCTGGAGTGGGTTCAGGACGAGCAACACCTGTTCTGGGATGAATCTGATATTTATGCCAAACTCGAAAAGATCATGAAGACCAGCTTTGCAAATGTACTGAACATGCGGAACAACAAGAAAGTCCACATGCGAATTGCGGCCAACATGCTGGGCATAGAGAAAGTAGCGACAGCCACCCGCTTGCGAGGCTTGTATCCGTGAGGAACCAAGCTCCGCGGCCCTGGCTGTAGCTGACGATCGGGTCCAGCCGCCTCTCGCGAATTCCCGCGTCGGCGGCTGACCCTGACCGTTTGTAGTCTTTCCCAATCGGTTAACTACAATTGCTCCTTGACTCGCGGGATCCCACTTCAGGACGACGACCGTGCTTCCCATGGAGATCCAATTTCGATGTCAGGGTCTGAATTTCTCCGGGAATTCCTGTCTTGCTCTTCCCCAACTTCTGCTATTGTTCCTAAGAGGGAAATATGGGGAATAACCCACTTGCCCACACAATTTCATTTCTCATCTAGCCAAAATGCCACAAAGCTGTGTATCATATTGTGCTTGGCAATCATTTGCCGGAAACTATTTGAACCTGAGGAGTGGAAATGCGAATTACGAACAAGTTACTGTTGTCAGGCACACTCGGAGTACTTTTCTTGCCCGTAATGGTTTGGGCGCAGGCTGGTGCATCTAAGATTGGAGTCATCGATCTTGCCAAGGCAATCGCCCTGTCGGCAGAAGGCAAAGCAGCCATCGTGGAATTTCAGAAGAAAGTCGAATCGAAACGGGAGGAACTGGCGCGGAAAAACGGCGAAATAGAGGCGCTGCAGAAGCAGTTGAATGACCAGAAGAACACGCTGAACGACGATTCCCGGGCAGCCATGGCCAGGAGCATCGAATCCAAGACGACGGAACTCCAGCGTGCCCAAGAAGACGCCCAGAAAGAATTCAGCCAAGTGCAAGGAGAGATCTACAACCGCATCGGCGGTAAGATCTTCCCGGTTCTCCAGCAGTATGCCAAAGACAACGGGCTGACGGTCGTAATTGACACTTCGCAGCAGGGTAACCAATTGGTTTATGCCGATCCGTCGACCGACATTACTGATGAAATCGTCAAGAAGTTCGATTCGACGCCCAGCACTGCCGTTCCCAAGCCAGCAACCGGCGCGCCGGCCACGGTGCCTGCTCCGCCCAAGAAATAGATGACTCATGCAACGGGGGCTGGTGCGGAGGGGAACCTGGAACAGCCCATTGAATCTGCCTCTTCTTCGAACTGGGTAGAAGTAGAAGTAAGGGTCCGATATGCCGAGACGGACCAAATGGGGGTGGTCTATTACACCAACTATCTGATCTGGTTCGAGGTCGGACGAGCTGAACTCTGCCGACAGCGTGGCCTCCCGTACCGGGAGTTCGAGAGGGCGACGGGCCTCTCATTGGCGGTCGCCGAGGCTCATTGTCGTTACCATGCTGCCGCCCTGTACGATGAACTAATCGTGGTACGAACACGGGTTGAGTTGCTGCGGAAAAGGATGGTTATTTTCCAGTACGAGATTCACAAGAAGGACCCAATCCAGCTGGTGGCAGTTGGTTATACCTCCCATGTGGTTGTAGACAGGACCGGGAGGCCCAGGTCGTTTCCTCCTGAGTACGTGCGGTATTTTCAGTAGAATCGGCATCCCCTCGCCGAGGACGGGGTCTCCCGGCTGAGACAGTTCCTCAAGGGGCTAAGGGACAGAAGCCCCCGGAATCCTTTGACTGCCATGCCGCACCCGCTCTCCATCACCGGCAATACTCTCACCCTGGAACAGTTCAAACAAGTCGTATTCGAGGATCGGCCGGTCTGCCTTCATCCAGCGGCCCGAAACCATATGGAGAGGTCCTTGCAGCTTGTGCAGCAGGTGGCTCAAGGCGAAGAACCTGTTTACGGCGTCAACACCGGATTTGGAAAGCTCAGTGACCAGCGAATCCCCCACGAGGAAATCCGGCAACTTCAATTGAACCTCATTCGCAGCCATGCCTGTGGTGTGGGTCCACAGTTGTCAGAAGCCGAAACCCGCGGTCTGATGCTGTGCCGAGCCAATGTCCTCGCCAAAGGTTACTCAGGAGTACGCCCGGAACTAGTTGTCCTACTTTTGGAAATGCTGAACAGGGGGATCCACCCGATTATTCCGTCACAAGGATCAGTGGGTGCCAGCGGGGATCTGGCTCCTCTGGCGCATCTGGGCTTGGTCCTGGTGGGCGAAGGCGAGGTCCATTGGCGCCGGCAGAAAATGACCGGCCAGAATGCGCTCAAGCGGAATCGGCTCAAGCCGCTTCGGCTTGGTCCCAAAGAGGGGCTTTCGCTGCTCAACGGGACCCAAGCCATGCTAAGCGTCGGGGCGGCAGCCCTCCTGTCGGCAGAAAACCTGGCAGACACCGCCGATGTGGCTGCTGCTATGTCGCTGGATGCGCTGAAAGGCACCCCGAAGGCCTTTGATCCGAGAATACAGGCATTGCGTCCCCATTCGGGCCAAGCCCGAAGCGCCGCCCACGTTCGCCGCTTAAATCGCGGCAGTCAAATCCGGCAGTCTCACCTCCAGTGTCCCCGAGTCCAGGATGCTTACAGTCTGCGCTGTGTCCCCCAAGTGCATGGATCCGTCCGCGACACGCTGCAATACGTCCGGCAGACAGTCGAGGTGGAATTAAACGCCGCCACCGACAACCCGTTGGTGTTTAGCGAGGATCGAGAGATTCTTTCAGGCGGGAACTTCCACGGCCAACCCCTGGCTTTGGCCTTTGATTACGCGAACATCGCGCTCGGGGTTCTGGCCGGCATTTCGGAACGACGGATCGAACGGCTGATCAACCCCGAATATGGAGATCTGCCACCCTTCCTAACAGGCAACCCCGGCCTGAACTCCGGGTTCATGATGCTTCAAGTGACTGCCGCCGCCCTGACCTCTGAGTGCAAAATCTATGCGCATCCCGCCTCGGTGGATTCCATTCCAACCTCAGGCAATCGTGAGGATCATGTGAGCATGGGAATGGGCGCCGCGATTAAGTTCAAGAAACTTACAGAGAATGTGAAACAGGTACTGGCCATCGAACTCCTATGCGCCGCCCAGGGGATTGATTTCCTCCGTCCGCTCCGGCCCGGAAACGGGGCCAGGCGGGCCTACCGATGGGTCAGGTCTGTTTCCCCTATGCTGACAAATGACCGCTCTCTCGCCAGCGACATAGAGAAGGTGGGCCAGTTGATCGAGAAAGAGACCTTCTCAAGAGCGCTGACAGAATTCTGCAAGGATGTCGCGCCATGAGCCCTTACTCACCAATCCAGGCCGCCCGGGGAAATCTCCTCACCTGCAAGAGCTGGCACCAGGAAGCAGCCCTACGGATGCTGATGAACAACCTGGATCGTGAGGTTGCGGAGGACCCGGATAATTTGATTGTTTATGGAGGGACAGGAAAAGCAGCACGCAACTGGGAGTGTTACGCCGCCATTGTTCGCAGCCTGAAGACACTGGATAACGACGAGACGCTCTGTATTCAGTCCGGCAAACCTGTCGGGATCTTTCGGACCCACGATTATGCCCCGCGAGTCTTGATTGCCAATGCCAACCTGGTGGGAAAATGGGCCATCTGGGACGAGTTTCACCGCCTGGAGGCTTTGGGGTTGACTATGTACGGGCAGATGACCGCCGGCAGTTGGATCTATATTGGGACTCAAGGAATTGTGCAGGGGACTTTTGAGACTTTTGCCGCAGCTGCCAAGCACCATTTCGGGGGCAGTCTACAAGGGAAACTAGTGGTTTCTGGCGGGCTGGGGGGCATGGGGGGAGCCCAGCCCCTGGCCGCCACCATGAACGGGGCGGTTTTCCTGGGTATCGACGTGAATCCTTCTCGCATTCAGCGTCGAGTCCAAACAGGGTACTGCGACGAGATGACCTCCGACTTGGAGGAAGCCCTCCGCCGGGTAGAAACCTGGCGACGCGATGGTGTTCCAAGATCAATTGGGTTGGTGGGTAACTGCGCCGAGATCCTCCCGGCCCTGGTGGCACGACGGTTCGTCCCTGACCTGCTGACCGACCAGACCAGCGCTCACGATCCGCTCCACGGCTACATCCCGGAAGAATTGTCGCTAGAGGCTGCCACCACCCTGCGTGCACAGGATCCTAAGGAGTACCTCCAGCGTTCCTTGAGCTCGATAGCCCGGCATGTCCAAGCCATGCTCGACCTACAAAAATTGGGGGCTGTGGTATTCGACTATGGGAACAACATTCGCACTTTTGCCTTTCAGGCCGGGGTAACTGATGCTTATGACTTTCCCGGCTTCATCCCAGCCTACATTCGTCCCCTCTTCTGCCAGGGCCGGGGCCCTTTCCGCTGGGTGGCCCTTTCAGGTGATCCGCAGGACATATCCGTGACAGACAAACTGGTGCTGGAGTTGTTCCCTCACGATGAGGTGTTGCACCGCTGGATTCCATTGGCTCGTGAAAGAATTCGTTTCCAGGGCCTTCCGGCCCGAATCTGTTGGCTTGGCTATGGGGAGAGAGCCCTGTTTGGAGTAAAGATCAATGATTTGGTTGCGCGTGGGATAATCAAGGCTCCCATCGTCATCGGGCGAGACCATCTCGATTGTGGTTCGGTGGCCTCTCCTTTCCGCGAAACGGAGTCGATGCGCGATGGAAGCGATGCCATTGCCGACTGGCCTGTTCTCAATGCTCTTCTAAATACAGCCTCAGGCGCCAGTTGGGTGTCTTTTCATCACGGAGGCGGGGTCGGCATCGGTTACTCCCTCCACGCCGGACAGGTCACCGTGGCGGATGGGAGCCAAGAGATGTCAGTCCGCATCCAGCGAGTCCTGGACAATGATCCCGGTCTGGGAATCGTGCGCCATGCCGATGCGGGGTATCAAGAGGCAAGAACGGCGGCGCAGCAGCATGCTCTGAAGCTGCCGGGATGCCCTTAGTCCAGGGTCGGCGGGTGGTTTGGCGCTGCAGGCTCGGCCGTCATTCCGGACGTTTGCTGATCCTGCAGTGAAGGTCTGTAAAAAATCCTTGCCGCCCGAGCCAATTGAGTGACGGGTCACTTGCGGGTGGAGGGCCGGGCCACATTTTGCCACCTCAGCGGATTCGCCGAGTGACGGCGGTCACTTGCTCAGCCCTCCAGAATTCCCCGTGTAACTGACGCAGTACCGCATTGCGTCGAGTCGATGGGCCGAGTCAGCTCTTCTTGGAGGTGACTGTGTAGAAGACGCTAAACTGCTGTTCGGCCTTCTTACTGCCGCACTTGGGGCAA